>NZ_JBMBTW010000003.1:0-57724 GCF_051161895.1 Leifsonia araucanica | reverse complement strand
TTCCGCGCCCTCCATCCCGGGAAGTCGCCGGTCGATGACGAGGGCGTCGAAGTCCTGGGCGAGTCCGGCGGCCAGGCCGGCGTCACCGTCCACGACGCGGGTCACGTGGTAGTGCTCATCCAGCACCTGCTGGATGAGCGGGCCGAGGCGGGCGTCGTCCTCGACCAGGAGCACCCTCAGTCGTTCCACAACCATGCTTTCAACCTACTCAGCGGTACTCAGATGCTTCCCAGATGCCTTGCGCGGCCGCCTTCTATGTCAGAGAGTAGCCGCGCGCTCGGGTAGGTTAGGTGAGCCTTAGCTGCCTAATCGAATGAGAGTGTGCGTGAACGCAGGGACCGTCGTCGTCATGGGCGTCATCGCCGGGGGGACGATCTTCATCGGCCTTCCCGTGGGGAGGCTCTCCGCACGGGCTGCGGGGCTCCGCGCGGTGCTGAACGCGATCACGATCGGTGTGCTGCTCTTCCTGCTGTGGGATGTGCTGGTCCACGCGGTCGAGCCGGTGGAGGCTGCACTCACGGCCGCGTCGGTGGAGCACACGGCATCGTGGTGGCCGTTCCTGGGCCTGGCGGCTCTCCTGTTCGCCGGGGTCAGCGTCGGCCTGCTCGGGCTCGTCGCGTACGACCGGTGGATCGCCCGACGGTGGCGGCCCGCCGAGGCATCGACGCACGCGGTCGGCGGCGTGCTGCGGCTGGCTGAGCCGGCCAGCCGGTTGGCGTTCCTGATCGCGGTGGGCATCGGCCTGCACAACTTCGCGGAGGGTCTGGCCATCGGGCAGTCCGCCGCGGGTGGCGAGTTGCAGCTGGCGGCCGTTCTGGTGGTCGGGTTCGCGTTGCACAATGCGACGGAGGGCTTCGGGATCACGGCACCGCTGGCCGCATCGGCCGTGCGTCCGTCCTGGCGGCAGCTGGGCGTGCTCGGGGTGATCGGTGGCGGTCCCACGCTGGTCGGCACCCTGCTCGGAAGCGTCGTCGTGAACGACGCGCTTGCCCTTGTGTTCCTGGCTCTTGCGGCCGGTTCGATCGTTTACGTCGTGGTCCAGCTCATCGGTGTCGCACTCAAGATGGGGCGCGGCTACCTCCTGTATGTGGGCATCCTGATCGGCCTGTTCGCCGGGTTCGCGACCGACTTCGTGGTGACAGCCGCGGGGGTGTGAGCAGCGAGCGGCTCCCCATCGGTGAGGGGATCCTCCTCCGGCGGTGCCGATTAGGCTTCCCCTATGTTCCGCGTTCTGGTGATCGAAGACGACGAGACGATCGGCTCGACCGTGACCTCGGCGCTGCGGGCGAACGGCTACGACACCGCGTGGAAGAAGGACGGCCGCTCCGGGCTTCACGCCGCCGCCCAGACCCGTCCCGACCTGGTGCTGCTGGACCTCGGCCTGCCCGACCTCGACGGCCTAGTCGTGTGCCGCGAGCTGAGGAGCATGATCCCCTCGACGGTTGTCGTGGCGTTGACGGCCCGTCGCGAGCAGCTGGATGTCGTTGCCGGCCTGGAGTCCGGGGCCGACGATTACCTGACCAAGCCGTTCGGCCTGCTCGAGTTGCTGGCCCGGGTGCGCGCGCACCTCCGCCGCCACATCGGCGCAGGCTCCGCCACCGGGCCCGTGGTCCTCGGTTCGCTGACGGTGGATGTGTCGTCACGCCGGGTGTTCGTCGGGGGAGCGGAGGTGGAATTGCGTGCGCGGGAGTTCGACCTGCTCGCCCGGTTGGCGCAGACGGCGGGAGTCGCGACCAGCCGCGAAGACCTCATCGCCGATGTGTGGGACAGCAACTGGTCCGGGTCGACCAAAACACTGGACGTGCACATCGGGTCGCTGCGACAGCGCCTGGCTGCCGCGGCGGCGACGGCGGGCGAGGACACCGTCACCGCCCTGCCGAAGATCACGACGTTGCGCGGGCACGGCTATCGGCTCGACGTGTGACCGGAGTCACGGCGCGCGGAGAGACTCGATGGGCGGCTTGTCCGAGCGATGGACGGCGACGAGTGCGCTGACGATGATGGCACCGGTGGCGACCGCGGCGATCGCTACGAGACTCCACCAGGGCACGGTGAGCGCATCCGGCGGCGGATCGAACACACCGGTGAGGACGGCGACCAAGGTCGCAGAGAGCGCCCAGCCGAGGACCACACCGGCGAGCAGTCCGCCAACGGTGACGGTGATCGCCTCGACGAGGGCGAGCCCGCGGAGCTGACGGGCGCTTGCTCCGAGGACGGAGGCGATCGCGAACGACCGCCGCCGCTCGGCCAAGCCCAGGGCGAACACGACCCCTCCGGATGCCGCGGCGAGCAGGAACGCGAAGACGAGTTCGATCCGGGTCAGGCTCCCCAGATCGACCGAGGTCAGGCTGGACCCGACCGCCGAGCGGGCTGCGCTGATGGGGACGACGGACGCGCTTGTGCCGACCGCCTTATGCAGCGCGGCGGCGACGTTGGCCGGGTTGGCGTTGCCCGTGCTGATCAAGGCCGCCGAAATCGACGGGTCACCCGTCTTCTGCGCGATGTAGTCGGCGTTGGCGACGAAGAAGCTGTCCTTCGGGGCGGTCGGGAACTCCTTGGCCACCCCGACGTACGTGAACGGCACGGTGACCAGCGTCGACGTTCGGGGGTTCTGCAGCCGCAGGTTGATGGTGTCGCCCTGGCGGAGTTGGTAGTCCTTCACCGTCTCCGCGCTGACGAGGATGGCGTCGGGTGTCTTGCCGAGGGCGCGCATCAGCGAGGCGGCGGTGCCACCTTGGAAGTAGGCGTTCTGAAGGGAGGCGGTCGCGCCGATGCTTCCGGCCCGGACCCCGAAGAGATCCTGTAGGTCGCTGCCCACATACGCGAAGCGGTGCTGCAGGGGCTCCGCCGTGGAGACGCCGGGGACCGTTCGGAGGCGGTCCACGGCCTGAGGCGAAGTCCCGGCTCCTGGTGGGTAGGTGACCGTGACATCGGCGCCATTGGTCAGGCGCGCATCCACCTCAGCCTGCTGCTGATAGGTCGCGTTGAAGATCGCGGTGGAGCCGGCGAAGGCGAACGCCAGCGCCACCATCACGATCGAGGTCGCGAAGAGGGGCCGCTGCCGCATCATGGTGGCCGTCGACGTGGCCGCAAGGCTCTTCCCGACGGGGCGGGCGGCGGCGGTCAAAAGCCGCCGTCCCCGTCCGAGGAGGAGGTGCGAGAGGCGCCAGATCAGGAGGCCGGCGCCGACCCACAGCAGGCCGGGACCGAAGAACGCCCAGTAGTTGATCTGGATCGAAGGGACACCTTCCGGGGCGAGCACGAGGGTGTACCCGTCTTGCGTGGTGATCAGGATCACCACGATTGCCAGGGCGATCAGCAGCAGGTCGAGGTAGATGAGCATCCACCACGGGGTGTGTTGCGTCGCCGCGGTGTTGCGGGCGCGTGCGACGACTACATTGCGGAAGTCCCGGACGGCGGGAAGCAGCACCGCGAGCACGGCGATGAGCAGGCCGCCGACGAATGCTGCGGCCGGCCAGACCAGCGCCCCGGATGCGGTGGAACCGAACGTGGGCGACCCGAACATGGCCAGGCCGATGAGGGCCGCCGTCGCCAACCCGATCAGGCCGCCCGTCACCCCGGCGAGGGCCGCCTCAGCGGTGACGAGCCCGGAGATGGTTCGGGCGCTGGCGCCCCGGGTGCGCAGCAACGCTTGGTCGCGGCGGCGACGGGGCATGGCAGCATTGGCGATCGCGAAGGTCAGAATGCCGGCGAGGATTGCTCCGGGCAGGCCGAGGAAGAGGAACAGGATCGTGGCATAGGCGGCGTCGCCGCGCGCTGCGTCGAGGGCGGCCCCCAGATTGTCCCCGACCTGACCGGATCCGGCGAGGGCGGCGTCGAGATTGTGGGCGGCCGCGCCGATCGTGGTAAAGGCGGATGCCGGATCGGGTGGCAGGTGGTGGGAGCGTGCCACGTGGATCTGAGTGGAGAGCTGGTCGGCGTGTGCCGCGGTGAGCGCGTTCTGTAGCGGGGCGAACTGGTCGGGCGGGAGGAGGACCACGTTGTCGGGCGGGGCGATCGGCTGGGACTGCGGCGGTGCCCCGACGGTCTGGAACAGCGAGTTCGCCTGCGGGAGGTCGACGACGCCGGCGACGGTGACCTGCACGGGATCTGCGCCTGCCGGGTGGATGGTCACCTGATCACCGGGCGCAGCGTGCAGGTTGGAGGCTGTCTGCTGGGCAATCAGGACGCCGTCGTGCGCACCGGTCAAGAACCGCACCTGGCCGGGGAACGTGCGGGTGTAGTCGGCGGGGAGTCGCAGTACGACACCGGCCCCCGTGGTCTGGCTCGTTCCGCCCGTCGAGGAACTCAATGCGGCCACCCGCGCGAATCGCACCGGGAGCGCGGAGGCCACTCCGGGTGCCGCTCGCACCGTCTTCTCCGCAGCCGCAGCGTCGGCTCCGGCAGTCACCTGCACCTGCCAGTCGACAGCCACGGAGTGAATCGCGCGGGCCGTCATCGAACCGTTCGCTGCGGCCAGAAAGGAGCCGAGACTGGCGAGCAGCGCCACCGCAACGGCGATTCCGGCGACGGTGGCCAGGAAGTTGCCGGGGCGGCGCAGCAGACCGCGAATCCACAGCCTGGTCATCGGTGCGCTCCCGTGGAGGTTGCGGGGGCTGCGAGGCCGCCGTCGATCAGGTGCCATTCGGTGTCGAGCCGCCGGGCGACGGCGGGGTCATGGGTGCTGACCACCAGCGCTGCCCCGATCCGCTCGGCGGTCGCCAGAAGCGCGTCGATTACCTGACCGCCCGTGGTGTGGTCGAGTTGCCCGGTCGGTTCGTCGGCAAGGATCAGCGCGGGCTCGGTCGCCAGGACGCGGGCGATCGCCACGCGTTGGGCCTGACCACCGGAGAGCTCACCCGGCAGCTTCCACGCCAGAGAGGCGATCCCGACAGCTCCCAACGCGCGTGATGCTGCCTGCCGGGCCGCGGCGTCGGTCATTCCGGCCAGGACGAGCGGCAGGCCCACGTTCTCGGTGACGTCGAGCGTCGGGATCAGGCTCGGACCTTGGAAGACCAGGCCTGCTGCCGTGGGTCGGCCGGCGGGTGTCGCCCCGAAGGCGGGCCATTCGACGCTTCCGGTGGTGGCGGCCTCGAGGCCCGCCAGCATGTAGAGCAGTGTCGATTTTCCGGACCCGGAGGGTCCTGTCACGGCGATCCGGTCCCCGCGCCGCACCTGGCACGTCACGCCGTGCACGGCGACCACCGCTCGCGTTCCATCGCCGTAGGTGTGTCCGGCGTCGTGTGTGTCGACGAGTACCGCCGTGCGGTCGTTCGCGCGCTGCAGTGCATCGTTCATCGAGAGATCCGTCCATCGGAGAGGGCCAGGGAGCGATCGGCGTGCCGCACCACTGCGGGACTGTGGGTGACCACCACGACTGCCGCGCCGGTGTCGGCGTGCCGGCGAAGCAGTCCTAGAATCTGCCGCTCGGTGGCGCCATCGAGCTCACCGGTCGGCTCGTCCGCGATGAGAACAGCCGGCCGGTTGGCCACCGCTACTGCCAAACCGGCCCGCGCGGACTCACCGCCGGAGAGTTGCGCCGGATAGGCGTCGCCCCGCGCGCGCAGCCCGACCTCGTCCAGAAGGCGGTCGATCTCGGCCGCCCGCCCGGACACGAGCCGCTGGGCGAGGCGGATGTTGTCACGGACGGTGAGCTGATCGAACAGGTTGTCGGACTGGAACAGCAGGCCGATGCTGCGCGCCCGGAGTGCCGCACGTTCCGCCTCGGGGCGGTGACTCATCCGCTCACCGGCGATCCGGACCGTGCCGCCGTCGGGTTCGTCGACCCCGGCCAGGCACGCCAGCAGGGTCGACTTTCCCGAACCGGACGGTCCCGTGATGGCCAGCGTCTCGCCGGGGTCGACCGCAAGGCTGACCCCCTGCAGGGCGAGCGTCTCCTCATCGCCGGCCCGGAAGAACCGGTAGAGGCTTTCCGCCTCCAAGGCGGGCGTGGTGGCGGTCATCGCCAGGTGAAGGAGTCGGTGATCTTCTTCCACGGGTCCACGTTGTCCGCACCCTTCGGAGAGGTGAGGCTGACATCGACCTGGGTGCCGTTCTTCCAGAACAGGTAGTCCTCCACCGCCTGGCGATGAGTGGATGCGGTCACCGCGTTCGCCGGGGCATCCGCTTCGTAGCGCACCAGCACACCCGAACCGCCGGTGCGTGCGAACGGCGTGACGTCGGTGAGCGTGAACCCGGGGTGAGCAAAGCGCAGGGCCGGCACCACCTCGGCCGTCACGGTGGCGGTACTCGGCGCGGCCGGCGTGGACTTCTGTTCGAATCGGGCGGAGTTCAGTTTGTCGGAGAACGTCGTCGCCGACCCGGAGCTGCTCTGCGCCCACCCCTCCGGCACGCTGGCGGTGTAGAGGCCTGCCGGCGGGGTGAAGGGGACATATGCCTGGTTGTCGGGGATATCGCCCGACGGGTTCACCTCGGCCTGCGCGGATGTCGTTGAGGAACTCGTGGTCCCCCCGGACGCGCATCCGGTCAGACCAACCATCAAAGCGACCGCGGTCGCAGCCGCAACGCCCGCGGGGTGCGACAGACTACGAAGTGGTGACATCAGTCCTCCAAAGTGGATCGGGTGATCGTCTCCACGCTACGGACGGCCTGGCCAACGCCCGTTACCGCTTCGGTAAGGGGACGGTAAAAGGTGACTGGGAATCGAGGCCCAATGAGGAACCGGATCGTGAGAGTCGCGGTGCTGAGCGCCTCGGCGGCGCTTGCCTTGTTTCTTATTCCACTGATGATCACCGTGTACAACTTGTCCGTCGCTGATGCTCAGTCCCAGCTCCAACGCGATGCGCTTGCCGCAGTCGCCGGTATCGATCCGCAGTTCTCGCCCAGCGACCGCACCGAGATCCCGTCCCCGGCCAATGCGAACACCAGCCTCGGCCTGTACGACCACTCCGGCACGCTCGTTGCCGGCAGCGGGCCGGCCCGAGCCGACGAACCCGTCAAGCGGGCCCTCGCGGGAGGCGCAGCAGACGAGATGGTCGACGGGACTTTGGTGGATGTCGTGCCGGTCACCACCTCGGAGCGCACTGTCGGGGTCGTACGCGCATCCATCCCGCTCACCGTCGTGATCGGCGACGACATCACGGCGTGGGCGACCATTCTGGGTGCGGCCGCCCTGTGCCTACTGGTCGGCGTACTCATCGCGCGGAGGGCGGCGCGACGGGTCGCCACACCGATGGAAAGCCTGGCCAACGCCGTGCAAGCTCTCGGTCATGGTGATTTCCAGGCGCGCGCCACCGTCTCGGGCATTGCCGAAATCGACGTGGCGGGAGCTGCCCTTGCGGACACGGCGATCCGACTCCGAGCACTGGTCGAACGCCAACGCCGCCTGTCGCAGGACGCATCCCATCAGCTCAGGACGCCGCTGGCGGGGCTGCGCGCACTCCTGGAGACTACCCAGACCGGCGAGGCAGGCGCTCCCCCCGACGTGGTCGCGCAAGCACTCGAACGAGTCGACGCGCTCGATGCCACCATCGGCGACTTCCTCGCACCCGAGACTCGGCCGCGGGGCCAGCTCACCGACATCGGTGAGCTGGCCCGACAGTCCGAACGGCGCTGGCGGGGGCCGCTCGCGGCAAAGGGACGCCCACTCCGCATCGACATTCCCGAGCACGTCGAACCGATCGCAACGGATCCGGCGCGACTTCAGCAGATTCTGGACGTTCTGCTTGAGAACGCCTATCAGCACGGCTCGGGCGCCGTCCTGGTGAGGCTGCGCGCCTCCTACGGCGCAACTGTCGTCGATGTGGAGGACGAGGGCAACCAGATCCCGCTCGACGCCGATGTCTTCCAGCGGGGATACTCAGGAGCCGGGCGCAGCGGCATCGGACTGGCGCTTGCGAGAGAACTCACCACCGATATCGGAGGCAGACTACTGCTCAGAGCCCGTCTTCCACACACCCAGTTCTCCCTAATATTGGACCGTGGGAGCGCCCCCGTGCCCGGGTCGGCAAACGCGCCCCGTGCCTAAGAGCTCGAAGAGATCTTCACCGCGGGCCGCTTGCCCGGGCTCTGGGCCGGCTCTTCACCCTGCCGTGACGTCGAATATCGGCGCGTTTGCCGTCCAGCCGCGGCTTTGTCGATCCCTACCAGGCCGCTCATGGTGGTGCCGGGTGAATTTGTGGCGGTGTTTTTGCACGATGGAGACGCCGGTAGGGATCGAGTAATGAGGGCTCGGCTTTCCGAGGCGTAACCAATTCGGGTGCGACTTCCAACTGAATTCGGGGGCGCGGCCGCCTTCGACGCATACGAGCTTGCCGACGCCGGAGAGTGGCCAGAGCAGGCGGTCTATCGTTACCTCTCCACAGAGCCGAGAACCACCCAAGACATAGATGAAAATCTATCTGACATAAGATATATTATGAGTCAAAATTCCGACCGTTTCCGAAACATCAACGAAGATGGCCGGCAGGCGTCGAAGCGTGCTGCTAGCTTGTGGGTTTCGGCCCTTGCTGCGCTTAGCTAAAATATGGTTCTGCCCGGTCGTCGGCCACGATTCTCGCATCGTGGGCTGTCAAATAGGGAGGTTTCGTCATGGGCAAGCTCTTATACGGGACGCATGCGCGAGCGATCGACGTCGACGATCGCATGCTCGCGCACCTTGAGATCGCGATCCTCTCGAAGCTGCGTCGCCAGGAGCCCTTCGCGTTGTGCTGGATCAGCGCTGGCGAGGATGGCGCGTCACCGGGACGGCGGACTGCTTGGATCAGCCCGGGAATCGAATTGGAGTTCCACTACACGACGAAGGAACTACCTGAAATCAATCGGGAATGGCTAGAGCTGCTGGTCGTCACGGCCGACCGCGGCAGTATGCATCTGCAGCCAGAGCCAGAGCCAGAGCCAGAGCCAGAGCCAGAGCCAGAGGCTTCCGATAAGGCGAAGCGATTCACGAAGATTCTCTAGCAAGCGCTCGTCATCTGCCGGATAGCGGCGGGAAGGCGTCGGCTTGTCTCGGAGGATGATTCTCCGCTTGTGGAGTGCTTGGTGGAGGTGCGCCCCAGGCCGGCAAGGGTGCAACAATGTTCACGTTCGAACTTGACTCCCTTGGTCGCGCCGACGGCCGAGAAACGGGCCATGACGGGGAAGCTCGCTGCCACGATCAATCCGCAGCTCAGATCACTCGTGCCGCACAATGAATGCGCCTGACTCTAGGTTCTCGTACGGCATGAGGCGTACATTGGCGGTAACGGTTAGCTCGTGACGGTGCATCCTGCACCGGCAACAGAGCGCGAGTCGGCACATTACTATCCGCTCCGGCGGTAACTTTGCAATGCGGCGGTGCTCCCACCTAGCCCTAACGCACTTTCTTTGCGTCAGGTCGTCAAACCGGCTGGGAGAGATCTGATGTCAGAACCGCTGTTTCCCACCGACACACCCGAGGACGCCGAACGGCGGATGGAGCGAGTCTGGGAATCGCTGAAATCTACGCGCCGGGACGACCCCGATCGAATTCGGAAGGCGCGCGACGTGTATCTATCGGACCCGAACGATCGCGCACAGGAGTGAACCTTTCGTACGCCGAGGACCGGCCCTGTCTGCTTTGACGCAGATCGGAAACCTGACTTGGGCGGGATGGCGGTACAGCACCGGTTTCGGCCGGGCTGTACCGCTCTTTTGTTACCGCCCCGACCAGCACAGCCGGGCGGTCTGCAACATCACCGGTTAGAGCCCATAGTCCAAATTGAAATCGTCCGGTAGAAATGGCTCGGGCGCACCTGCACCTGCACCTTCACTCGTGTCGGCGACGTACTCGATTGTCGCTCGAGTACTTCCGGTGAAGAGAACATCCCGTTGGCGTCCGTCGGTGGTTGTGATTGCTACGAACCCGCCGCCCTCGCGGAGGGCTTCTGTGATGCTTTTCTTGACTGCTTCGGGGTCGATGTCGATAGGAAACCGGGTCCCATCGATAATGAGGATCGATATTGCCATGACTGCATCCTTCGGGGTTGGATCCAGTGAGGATCTGAGCATACCCGGCCCATTTCCGTGCCTGTATCCAAGCGCCGTCGGGCTCCTGTCGCACAGCGCAGATAGAATTCCGGCATGATCCATTGGACCATCATTGTGTCCGGGCTCGGCGCTGTGGTCATCCTCGTTCTGTTCTTCGTCGGTTCTAGACGACGCGCCGCCGCCGCCCGCGGGTCGCACGGTACGAAAGGCGAGCGTTCTCGGGTCGATCGCGACCCAATGGACAAGGAGATTACGCCGAGAGCTCGTTGATGCGTCGGGCAGTGCGTTTGTAAGCCATAGTCATGTCGCGAGCGGCTTGCGCGCCTGGTCAATTGGACTCTCTGCAGCCTGACGTTCCGGCGCGGCCACCTGTCGGAAATGATGGCGGTCTCAGTCGGTGAACGCACCGCCCGGCCGTCACTCGAGGCTAGTTGTACGGGGGCCGTCCGCTCGTTGAATGGCGCGGTAAACGGTGGAGCGTGCGACACCGAACAGCTCGGCAATTTCGGATGTGGTGTGCGCGCCCTGACGATGCAGGTTCACCAGGTGCCGTTCCTGCGCGGCGGAAAGTTTTGGCTTCTTCCCTCTCAGCCGGCCTTTCGCCTTCGCCACAGCCATCCCTTCGCGTGTGCGCATCCGGATCAGGTCAGACTCGAACTCAGCGACCATTCCGAGCACGTTGAAAAGCAGCCGGCCGACGGGGTCGTTTGGGTCGTAGACGCTGCCGCCGAGGCTGAGCGCAACACCCTTCCGTGTGAGTTCGTCGGCGATGTCACGCGCGTCAGGTAAGGACCGGGCAAGTCGGTCGAGCTTCGCGACGACGAGGGTGTCGCCGGCACGCACTGCCGCCAGCGCTTCGCGCAGGCCGGGCCGTTCGCGGTTGGTGCCGGTGAGGCCGTGGTCGACGTGGATGTTCTCCTCGTCGACGCCGAGCGCCCGGAGGGCGTTGCGTTGCGCGGTGAGATCTTGGGCATTGGTGGAAACGCGGGCGTAACCGATGAGCATGGTTCGGACTGTAGCGTTTAGGGCGCCATCACCGGGCATATTTGCGGGCGGGTCTTACGGGATTCTCTCGCATCCGGAAACACTCGATCCGTCGAGTGGGGATGGGGACGACGCGGGTGTCCCGCTGATCGACCGGCTAGCGGACGCTTACGCCCGGTGTCGTGCGTGTTTCACGGAGTGGCGACAGTACCGCTGTGAGCGCGGCTGCCGCGAAGACGATGATCACGCCGAGGAGGACAAGACGGTCGCCAACCAGCCCGATTTCGAGGCCGGAAATTAGGGCGCGAGCTGCAGCCATCGTTCGATTGACGGAGCGTCTAGTGGTGTTGGTCCGGCCGAGCACTTCGTATGATGTCAGTGTCTGCCAGGGGGAACCTCGCGAAGCGAACGACCGAGACGATCGCAGCTTCGGACGATCTCGCAGAAAGCGATATGCGAAAGCCCACCGGGCTTGAGGACGTGCCCCCGGCAAGCCCCGCGGCCGAAGACCACTTCGACTTCGGCAATCATCCGGCCGGCGCCTGACTAGAAAAGTTCGAGTGGCGGGTAGCTGGCGGGTTGCTGTCGTGTCGGGGGTCTTCCATTAGTGCGTAGCGTGATGGACATGAATCAAACGCGAATCCGAGAACTCCGCAAGACCAAGGGATGGACGCAAGAGCGGCTCGCGGAGAACAGCGGAGTGGCCGTCCGCACAATCCAGCGGTTGGAGTCGGGCGAGGATGCGAGCCTGGAAACGCTGGCACTCCTCGCCGACGCTCTAAATGTCGATGTCAGCGATCTGTTCACCTCCGTCGACCGTGCCGACACCGCCGACGCGATCAAACGTCTCGACGTGATCCGCGCCGAACAGAAGCGTCAAGCAGAAGAAAGACTCCAGAAACAGAGGAACAACCGGCTCATCAGGAGAACCGTGCTCGTCGCGGTCGCTGTCATTGTCGTCCTGGTCGTCGGGCTCATGCTGTCTCCATGGATCTACGGGGCATTGGCGGCCACTGGAGCAGGCACGACCAACGGTCCGATGGGCGGAATAGTCTCGTAGTGCCGGGCGGTGGAAACGGCCATCAGGGGGAACCCTCGCGAAGCGAAGATGCTACACGCGTGCTGCGGCTCGGCCGCTGGAGGGCTCTCTGACCTGGTCGTGTGATCTTTCCCTCGGTCGGTCGAGTGGTCGCGAATTCTCTTGATCAATTACTGCGCCGCGGTTCGTGGGAGGTTGGTCGCCAGAACCACGCCATTTAGATCGTCCACGACACGAGAAAAGACAATCTTCGTGGCGGAAAGGCAATCTATTTCGACAGTCGACAAGACGTGTCGGCGCGCTCAGCAGATTGTCCCAGCCGGCTTCCTTCACGTGCTTTTGCCAGAAGACTGCCCGCGATCTCCGCCAAATAGATTGTCCGTGCGCGGGGCGCGTGCGCAAAGTGCAAGTCGTCCCGATAGACGATCGGGTTGCGCGCAGGGCGGCCGACGGTCCTGTTTGGGACCCGTTGCTTTGTGGGCGTCTGCTAAAACGGGATTGTGACGAACTCATGGAGCCAAGGAACCCCGTACGTCGTGCTCGTTCTCGGTCGGCCCGCATCAGGTAAGTCAACGATCAGTGCCAAAATCGCGGAGCAGTTCAGCCTTCCGAATGTGTCGAAGGACATGCTGAAGGAGATCCTCTTCGATACTCTCGGTGGCGGAGATGTCGCTTGGTCGGTGAAGTTGGGTCGTACGTCCTTCGCGCTGCTGGATCATGTCATCGAATTGCAGTTGCAGGCTGGCGGCCCGTTCCTGATCGACGCCGCATACAGTGCCCAGTACGAGAACGCGAAGTTCCAGCGATGGCAGGAAATCTACGGATTCGAGGCAGTCCAGATTCTCTGCACGGCCTCGCCAGAGGAAATCGGTCGGCGCTTCATTCAACGCGTGAATGACGGAACTCGGCATCCCGGGCATGCCGATGCGGAACGCGTCGACGAATTCCGCGCGGTGCGGGACGACGGACGATACGGGCAATTGGAACTGCGCGGCACGGTTCTTCACTACAAGACCGACCAAGTAGGAAGCGAGCAGAAACTGCTCGCGAGCCTCACTGCGACGCTCCCTCCTCAATAGTCCGTTAAACGATCCCCCTGCGGGCCGGGTGAGTAACGGGGCTTGAACCCGCTACCTCCCGCGCGAGCCGTCGGCAAGCGGATCGCCCATCGGGCACCCGATGGCGGTGAAGCGCCCGTCGTTTGGCTACCGGGTTGGGGCCGCTGACGGTGGGGTCCAGCTCCCATCAATGCCGGAGTCGTCAGGCCAGTAGAGCCGCAGGTAGAGGCTGAAAGCACCCGCGGGTGCCGGCAGCCAGTTCACGTCCGCCCCTGGGTCGGTCAGGCTCACCCGGATAGTGAGCGATCCGTCGCCACCGCGATGCAGCACCGGGGTCTTGGTGCCGATTGAGTAGCGGTCGATCGGGTTGGGTTCGAAGAAGTGTTGCTCGTTGTAGACCGTCAATGACCAGAACCCGAGTGCTGGCGGAAGGTCATCCGCGGCGAAATTCACGGTGTATTCGTTCGAGCCGTCGAGGCGGGCGCCGTCGGCGTCGAGGTCGAGGTAGAAATAGCGGGTCTCGCGCAGGGCATTGGTGAAGATGTTCGAGCGGGCAATCGCGGTGCGGGTCAGGTAGTCGGTGCCGAAGGCGGCGTTGTTGTCGACCGTCGTCCAATTGCCGGCCAGCGGGATGCCGTAGTTCCGGAACTCGAACAGCGGCGCGATGACCACCTCCTCCGTGATCGACGCCTCATCCAGGATCGCATCGCGAAGCGCGGGATTGTTGGCGGCGGCTCGGAGAAGCTCGGCCGCCTGGGCATACAGCGACTCCTCGCCCGGATGCGACGGAACGTCGACGAGGAGCTCGGCGAGCCGGTCGAGGAAGTCGGCCGGCTTCACCCATCTCACCTCTCCACCGTCGCTGGGCGGCGCGGGAAAGTCCGGAACGGTCTTCCAATCATGAGTTCTCTCGGTGCCGTCGTACTCGCCCAACGGATACACCTCGATCCGGTTCAGCACGTCCTGCACGGCATCCCGGTCCTCGTCGGTGTCAGCGAAGAAGACCCGTGGAATGCAGATACCGATCCTGGTCGGCAGCCGCAGCACGCCAGTGATGCCCTCAGGAACCTCGCCGTCCCAGTCCTCGGTGACGACCAGGTAATGCCCCGGCGCAGAGCCGTACATCGCACCGAGCTCGGCGAACTTCTCCGTGCGCTGATCACACAGCTCGTAGACCCAGAAACGGTCACCGAAATCCGGCACCTGAATGACGACCGGCGAGGTCTGCGGATCGAGCGACCCCACCCCATAGGCAACGTCCTGGTTGGGGCAGGCCACCATCCGCTCAGCTGGCTGGATGTACCCGGTCAGCATGCACGCTCGGTTCGGCGGTGCGCCGGGCACCATCCCGCCAATCCGGCCGGGCCCGGGCAACTGCTTGAACGCGGCAATACGGTTGTGCAGATTCGTTGGCACCCACGCCCACACATACACGACGCGGGTCACCGCACGCACCCACTCCTCAGTCAAGCGATTCGGGCGGGCTACGAAAGTGGAGTTCCCCATACGTCTGTCTACCAGCGCGAAGGATTGTCTGCATAGAGCGGACTGCTGTTGCGAAGCGCGGTAAGGGCCCCAGAAGGCCCTCCCCGGGACCTTGAGGTGACATAATCACGCTTATCAGCGCATTTTTTGACACGAAAACCGAGTCATCGAAGGCGATGAGAACGGGGAAAAGAGTGGCTCTCGAATCTGCGATTTGCCCGGTATGTTCCGAGTCCCATCTCCGGCAAGCGAACGGGCTCATGTCGATTCACGACACCGCTGCGGGCATCCGCTGCGCGGGGTCACCCGCCCCACAGGCGAGCACGACGCGGGCACCGCGTCCACCGGACGATCGGAGCCGTGTGACACCAGCGCGGCCCCGCAAGAACGATCCGGACCCGAATGATTCGGAGATTCAGGCCGCGTTCGGAGTGGCGAATGAGCGCCGGCTTCGACGATTCGTCTCGACTCCAGAATCAAAGCCGCTCGATCGCCGCATCTATAGCGTCGGGCGCGCGCAGGTTGTCCGTGGTGGCGACCCGGGCCACGGCAAACGAAGCTAGTCGTTCGATAGGACGGCGGGCTAGGCGAACGTTCCGCCTAGCCCGCCGCAGAGCACTAGATGCTAGTGCCGTTTGCCGAGCCCAGGGGCGCCGGCCAAATACACGACAGGACGACCGCTACTTGCTGTAGCAGTCTCGGGCTTCTCGTACGTGCCTTCCCAGCGTCGGCGGTTCGCCTCCTGGCGCGAGCGAGCGGCCTCTTCGTAGAGTTCCCTTGATCGGGCGGCCGCCTCGCGCACGCTTTTCCTGGCGCGTCGCTCAACCTCACTCGCACGTCGCCACTCTTCGATGCTCAGAAATCCGCTGGATTTGAACTGTAGGAATTCAGCCGCCAGTAGCGCCTTCTGGCCTGGCGCGCGATCGCCGCCGGCGTGCTGTCGGCGTCTGTCATATAGCGGTCTTGATACCGTCCACCAGGCGGACCGGACGGCCGCTAGGTGCTGCGGTTCGACAGGGCTGCTCGGCCCCTTGGGATGTGCGCCAGCTTCGCGAAGCAGGTTCATAACCTGTCTCGTCGACACGCCTAGCTCTGAGGCAACTTCGTGGACCCGTAAGGTCATTGGACCCTCTTTCGAGGTTTCCACCGCGTCGAGGTCGGGTGGACAGCACCTTACCATAATCCGAAATATTATTCGAATGACCACGCCGCAATCGTGTTTCATATTCGAACCTAATGACGCTCCTTCCGCCGCGGCGAGTACGCTCGTGGCATGTGCGGGCGTTTCGCGATGGACGACAAAGTGAACGCGGCGATCACCGATT
Organism: Leifsonia araucanica; assembly: GCF_051161895.1. Taxonomy (NCBI): domain Bacteria; kingdom Bacillati; phylum Actinomycetota; class Actinomycetes; order Micrococcales; family Microbacteriaceae; genus Leifsonia; species Leifsonia araucanica. The sequence goes on along the minus strand of NZ_JBMBTW010000003.1, from coordinate 41,867 downwards.
TCGTCGAGTCCACGGGCAAGAAGCCAGAGGACTGGCGGCCGGGTTGGGAGCCAAGTTGGAACATCGCGCCAACCGAGAACATCCCCCTTCTGTTCGAATCCGGTAAGGGCGAGGCGGAGCCTCAGATCCGTTTCGAGGCGGCCTATTGGTCGCTCGTGCCCAGCTGGTCTAAGACGTTGAAGCTGAAAGCGTCTACCTTCAACGCTCGCGCCGAGGACATGGCGGAGAAGCCGCTGTGGCGCGGCCCGGTGAAGTCACATCGGGCGATCGTGCTCGCGAATGGATACTACGAGTGGCAGGGCCCCAAGGGGCATAAGACGCCGTACTTCATCCGCTATCCGGACGATCAAATCATGGGCTTCGCCGGCCTCTACTCGTGGTGGGCTGACCCGACGAAGGATCGGGACGATGATTCGCGGTGGACGCTGACGGCGACGATCGTTACCTCTGATGCCGTGCAAACCCTCGCCGATATTCACGACCGCAACCCGGTCATCCTGCCGCAGCGGATGTGGGAGCACTGGATCGATCCGACCGTGGCCGGAGACCAGGCGCTCGTCGACGAGGCGGTCCGCGCGGGTGTGGCGGAGGCGGAGTCGCTGCGGTTCGATCAGGTGGGCCCGGTGCGCGGCGACGGGCCGGAGCTGATCGAGCCGGTCGCTTAGGCGTCGACGAGCGTCGCGCCGCGGCTTCGGCCAGTGCGAGGATCGAGGCCGGCCCTCCATCGTTCGCGCTGCTCTTCGGGGGTGATGATCGTGCCGTCCGGTGCCGTCGCCGGCGTGAGGAAGTTCGGCATGCCGAGCGCCAGTGCGCAGGCGTCGAGCGCCTGCCGCAGCTCGTCGTAGTACCCCAGCGACCACCGGTCGCCGCGCTTGAGCACCCAGTGGTCGACGCGGTACATCATCAGCGTTTCGTGAATGTCGGAGCGGGTGGCCGCCGCGTACTCGATCTGGAACTCGATGCGGTTCGCAGCGTCGTTGAGGATCAACCAGACCCTCTCTCCCGCGTGCAGCGTTTTCACGTTTCCAACCTCCAACAACATTCGAACATATCTTCGAATTGTGGTGCAATGGGGTGACACCGAGCAGCTGGAGGTTTTGGTCATGAGCATCACACACGCCCCCGAACTCGTCGCGGTCTGGACCGAAGGCGGGCATCCCTCGCGCCTGGTGTGGCGCGGTGTTCGCTACCTTGTGACCGATACGCCTACCGCTCTGCAAGAGCCAGTCGTGCACGACGCGCTCACCCACCCCGGCAGCAGGGTGTTCGGGTGGCGGTTTCAGGGCACGAGCGTGAGCGACGGCGACACGCGGGTGTTCGACGTGCGCCCCATCAGCGGCGGCCGGTGGGAACTCGCCGCGGTCTACGACTGATGGGCACCAATAAGCGATACGACGTCTACACACCGCAGCTGGCGACCGACGCCGAAGCGCTCGATCGCCGGCCGAAGCCGGTGAGCCTGCCAGACAACTTTGTGAGGCACACAGGCCGACGTCGGGACGAGGCGCGACCGGTCCCCGTGCGCGCCGTAATTCCCGTCCGGATCGCCTACAACGACGTCATCGAGACGGACGCCGAAGCGCTCGCCTGGACCCCAGGCGGAGCGGTCCTAATCAGGTACACGCCAGAGGGTGAGCGGTTCGCGCAGTGCGTGTGGCTGTGGGCCAACGCCGTCCGTAGGATCGGCTACGACGTACCCCCGGAGAGTTGAGCGCAGCCAGCTCGAGCACGTTGACACGTACGTGTCAGAGCAATTTCCTTGCCCGGGTCAAGGACCTCGGCGTGTCGCTGGCGTTAACCCTAGGGCCAGGGTTAACTAACGGCATGGCACCGCGTCGCCGCCCTCGTGGCACCCTCGTTGATCCCGTGAGCATCGGGTACGAGGTCGAGCGCGAGGCCAAGGAGCGATTCGACGCTATCGCAGAACGGCTCGGCATCTCGTCCGCCGTGTTCTTCGAGCAGGTCGTCGCTCACATTGACCTGAACGGAGAGGGAGTTCCCACCTGGTGGGAGCGTCCGGAGGAGCTGCCTATCAACCCGGATTAACGCATTAGGCCCGCCGCTTGCGCGACGGGCCTAGAAGCTGAGGCTCAGAACCCCACAGTTTGGCGACTACAGGTTCCGAGCGATTACTACCCGAAGTCCCGGTTACCAGCCGGGGGCTTCGTCACACCCTCTTGCGGAAGGTGATGCCGTCATCGTACCCCAGAACGCGCTAACCGTAGCTATACGGTCAGAGACTTCTGTCGGCGTGTCCGTCGACGCTGTTTCGGCGTCACAGGAGCGATCCTCCGGGCCGCTGTCATCGTCGCGGCCGCGCAGCTGGTCGCTGCCGGTGCCGGAGGGCGCCTACGGGCCGATCGTCGCATGGCGGGGCCGCGAGCACTGGCTGGCGGCGCTCACCGCCGTGCTGGATACCCCGGAGGGCGAAGCGGTGCGCGCGTCCCGGAAAGTGGCTCGACGCACTCTGCTGGCGATCGCGGCCGAGTACGCCGAGCGCGCCGACGTCGCCACGGGGCGCAGTGTCAGCGTGGCGCATGACACCGTGGGCGGTGCGGTGGAGCGCTGCGCCAAGACGATCCAGCGCGCCACAAGGACGCTGGAAGCGCTCGGGTTTGCCGTGACCGTAGTCGAGGGCCGGTACCTCTACGCGGATGAGCGAGAGGCCGCCAGAGCGCTGCACCAGAGTGTGCAGCTGCGAGCAGCCTCGGTGCTCGCGCTGACCCTGCCGGCTGTGGATAAGTCCTCGGTGAACACTAAGAATGTCCACCTACCTGTTAACGCTCAAAACCCTCTATCAACTTACGAATTCTCGTTAGAGCAAACGCGCGCAAGCGCGCAATTGGAGGCCGCTTCACGGCCCGAGCCTGGACAGGAGACGGGCGATCCGGTCAAGCAGGTACGTCCAGTCCCGCAGGTGCGCCCGATCACCCGTCAGCGGTTCCTCGCACAGCTGGATCGCCACTATGGGAACGCGCTGGCGCGGGGCCGCCACATCGGCCAGATCGATCAGCTGCTACGCCGTGCCGGCGTCGCAGAATCGTGGTCGTTGCGCGAGCTGACGCAGCGGATCGCTACTCGCTTCCCCGCCGCACACGAGAAGCTGCACACGGCAGAAGATCCGTTGCGCTACTTCGCGTGGATGATCCGGCAAACGATCGAGCCCGGCGAGACTCCCCCGGCCGTCGCGAGCGAGAAGCGGGCCCGTGAGCTGCAAGCTCAGCGCGCAGAGGCCGCTCGCGAAAGGGAAGCCGAGAGGCAACGCCGAGCTTCGCTCTCCCCCGACGAATTCGCCCGCATGCGGGCAGAATCGGATGCCGCAATTCGAGCCCGCAACGAGGCTCGTCGACGCGAGCGTGCGACGTCGCCGCGAGCGATCAGCGACGTGCTGCTCGGCGTCGGCCGGCATGCTTTCGAGTTCCCCCAGGCGGTCCAGGACCTCCACCAAAAGGTGCTCGACCTGCACGCGATCCTAACCGGGAGAGGGTGGTCGATCGACGTCGAAGGGATCGAGCACGGAGACGTTCAATGGACGTGGGAGCCGTCGCGATCCGAGCACGTCGACGACGACCACAACCCCGTCACGGAGGTCTGGTTCCGGCCTCCGGAGAGTGCGCCGGCTGACCTGTTCCCGGTGCTGAATCTCGCCGGCCAGAAGACCACCGACACTGCAATTTCGCTCGCCCAGCTGTACGCTCGCCTCGACGCGATCGAGGCCCACCGCGCCGGACGGAGCCACCGATGATCGCTTACACACCTTGCAGTTCTTTCACCAGGTTCGCGCGCATCGAGAGTGTGCGCAGCGCCGTCGTTGCTGCGGCCTCCCCGGTAACGGTGCACCGTGTCGGCCAGGAGCGGGCATGCGCCGCTGATTGGCCGTCGACGAGCCGCGGCAGTTCGGCGCAGGCGCTCACTCCCCCGCGGTCGGTAGGAGCCAGCGTCGAGCGTCGCACCGTGAACGGTCAACGGCTCCGAGTAGCGGCCTCAGGTGGCCGCCTGGCGGCTCTGAGAGCCGCTGATGGGCAGCTCCACCGGTTCTGAGCTAGTACGTCCGACTATTCACCGAGCGCGAATAGGTAAACGCACACCCGTGGCCGGGTTTGCCCTGCCCTGCCCCCACCCCCGCGCTACGCGCGCTTCCCAACCTCTCGCACCCAACAAGTTGTCTGAGGGAGGTTGGGAAGTAAAGGGGTGGGGGCAGGGCAGGGCAAGAAAAGAGTGTGAGAGAGAAGAAGAAAAGAGAAGAAGAAAAACAATGCGAAGTTGAGAGAGTGGTCGGGTTTGAGAGTGCATGTTGCGTTGGGTAGGTGGTGAGAATCGGTGGCTGTTGTGAGCGGCAGTCGAGTAGTGCAGGAAGGTAGCGGACGCGGCGGAGCCGTGTTCAAATTCCTGTCGCTCTGAGCCTCGATCGGGTGACACACGAGCGTTCTACCTGGTAGCTTGGTTAGCAAGGTGAGAGGGGGCGCTGGTGCAGCTGACCGAGCGTGACGAAGCAATGGTGGAGTGGCTGAGCGTGGTTCGCATGGCCGACATGGATGCGCTTCGGTGGGCGCTCGGAGGGCTCTCTGGTGCGGGCTCTCCGGTGAGTTTGCGGAAGGCTCAGCAGTGGACCGCGAGGCTCGCTGAGGTCGGTCTGGTTGACCGTGCTCGACCCACGTTCCGGGACGGTTCGATCGTCTGGGCGACGCACCAGGCGATCGGCAAGACCGCCCCTAATCTGTTCCGTCAGACGACCCGTCACGAGGTCGCGGTGGCGGCCGTCTCTGCGCGCTACTTGTGCCGCGGCTACAGCTGGGAGCGCGACCGGAAACCGGGGATGCGGAGCGAGCATCAGACGGACGGGGTTGCCGTCCGACCGGACGGCCGGCGCGAGCTGGTCGAGGTCGAGCTGACGCCGAAAACGATCGACCGTTACCGGGTCATCTTCGAGAACCACACATGGCGGCTGGCGCGCGAAGGCGTCGACCGCATCGTGTACTTCTGCGACACGACCACGGCTCGCATCGTGAACCGCGAGGCCGACACGAGAGTGTTCCGTGACGACCGTCACCGCATCCTTGCCCTGCCCGTTTTCGACGTGCGCGGGAAGTGGGTCGGTGATGAGAGTGGAGCTTGGGATGGGGTGCCAGAGAGCGCGCCGGCCGATGTGCCGGCGCAGCTGGACGGCTTGGTAGTTGGTGGGCCGGCTACTGATGGATGGGGGACGCGATGAGCAACCAACAGCAAGTGCAGCAGGGCGGCTCCGACGACGCCACGAGCGTGCTCGTGGAGAAGCTTGTCATCGCTGTGCTGATTGTCGCGCTCGTCGCGGTCTGCGCCCCGTTCGTGATTCCCTTCGTGGTGGCCAGGGTCACCGGAACGGTCATCGCGACCAAGACGTGGTTCTGGGTCACCTGGCGGTGGCAGTGGATCGTCAACACGATCGGGGTATTGCTCGTGGCCGGGCTGCTCGGTTTCGAGCTGGCCGTGCTCGCGCAGTGGATTGCGAGCGGCGACGCCGCCGCGTTCTTCAAGACGACCGACTGGAAGGCGCACGCGCTCGGTATGTGGCCGTGGCTGCTCGGCAACTTCCTGGCCGGCATCCTCCTGCTGCCGGTCACCTGGTCGATTCGACGTCGCCGTGTGGCGACACTCGTGCGCAACCGGCGCATCGCTGACGTCGTGCAACAGACCAGGATCGAGACGGCGCGCAAGCGCGCAGCCGACCGCGCGGCCGCGCGCCGGATGGGCGTCACCGTCGACGCCGAAACAGGCCAGATCACCGGCTCCGCAAAAGGCGCAATGACCGCTCCCCTGCGCACCCCAGAGGGTGCACAGGCGTTCGGGCTCGTCAGCCGCGCCACCGTGCGAACCCTGGCCGATCGGTTCTACGACGCGCGCCGGGTGCGCGACTGGATCGACCCGGCCGGAAAGTACGCGCAGCTGCCCACCGCGGCATCCGCGGTGCGCTTCCTGCTGATCGCAGAATCCGGCACCGGAAAAACCGTGTTCCTCAACGACGCGATGCAGTGCGCGCTCGAGTACGGCTGGCCAGTGTTCTTCATCGACGCCAAGGGCGACCCGGAGGACGCCGAGAAGCTTGCAGCGCTGGCCGAGAGCTTCGGCCGCACCGCGGCGATCAACGCCGGCTGGGACATGTTCACCGGCACCGCCGACCAGGTGACCACGAAGCTCATGCGGCTGATGCCGCCCCCAGACGGGGCAAATCAGCACTACCTCGATGAGATCCGCGGCATCCTGCAAGCGGTGCAGGATGCGTCGCCGCTGCGCAGTGTCGACGAACTGCGGGAACGCCTCAGCAACCCGGCCCCGCACGTCCGCGATCAGTACGACCTCCAAATGGTCAACGCGATCGTGGACTCCCGCGCCGGCATTTCTGCTGGCCAGCGGACCTTGCAGAGCTTGCTCGTCGCGCTGCGGCCGCTGGAGCGGTGGCTGGACCCCAACGGGTGGTCCTATGAGAAGCCGCACGCGGATATCACCATCGTTCCGCTGGCGCCCTCCGACGACTCGCAGGCCCGTCTCGGGGACCTGCTCCTGCTGGACTTGCGGAACTTCCTCACGAATCGGCTCATGCGACGAGACAAGACGCCCGTGCTCGTCGTGGTCGACGAGTTCCCACAGCTGGTCACCGGCACCAGCGATCCCGGCGACACCGCGGGATCGCTCTACGAAACAGCGCGATCGGCGGGCGTCGGGCTCGGGCTGGCGGCCCAGTCCCCCGCAGGCCTATCCAACGACGAGACGCGCCGACGCCGCGCCCTCGCCTCCGGTGCAGCGCTGATCTTCGGCCGGCAGAAAGACCCCGAGGACGTCGTGAAGTACGCCGGCACCTACATGCAGATGGAATCCTCCGGCATGGCAACCGGCGAGGAACTGAAATCGGCGCGCGCTCAACACACCTACGTCATCCCGCCGCAGGACGTGCGGGAGGCCAACGACGCACAATTCTGGATCGTGCAGGGCGGCTCAATGGCCGCGTTCCGCGTACTACCGAACCGCCGCGTCTCCGCGAACATTTCGGTTGGGCCCTGACACAAGAATCCACCCGATGACTCCTGCGACCAGCAGCAGACCAGCGATTTCGGCACCCGTGCCCGTGCACCAACGGCCACCAGCGCCACAGCTGCTGACAGCGGTGCCCAGATGACTTTTCGTCTCCGCCTGCGAGCGGCACGATCGCTACCACGGCGCCCATCTGCCGAGCGGACGAGGGTGGCAGCGAGGACGTAGCGCGCCAGTGCGCCGCACCGCCCGAGGCCGCCGCACCAGCGCAAACGCGTCAGTCAAGGCCGAGTTCGCCCAGGGTGTCCGTGATCCGGGCGCGGTCGTCCGGGGAAACCGGTTGGATGGGCCGCGGCAGGCATCCGAAGGGGGCGAGGCCGAGTTGCTCGGCGATGACGCCCACGACGCGCAGGCTGCCGCCGAATTCTGCGAACAGCTCCCAGATTGGTGCAAGGCGTTCGGATTCCGCGACGGCGTCCGCGGTCCGGCCTGCCTGGGCGGCGCGTGTGATCGCCAGGGCCGGTTCGGGCAGGATTCCGCCGAGGACCGAATACCAGGCGTCACAGCCGGCGATGAGGCCGGTGGCCGCGGAGGCGTCACCGGACACGCCGATGGTGACGTCGTCGGGGATGACCGTGCGGATGGCAGCGATGTGCTGGCGAGCTGCCTCTGGTTCGGCGGGGACGCCAGGGATCTTGATGGACGCCACTCCGGGGAGTTCGGCGATGCGCGCGTAGAGCTCGTTGGTGAACGCGAATCGGGTCGTGCCGGGATTGTCGTAGACGATGATCGGCACGTCGGCGTGCTCGCTGACGACCCGGAAGAGCTCGTAGACATCGTCGTGCGTCAGCGGCTGGTAGGTCACCGGAGCCAGGAGCAGTCCTGCAGCCCCGGCGGCCTGAGCGGATTCGACGTTGGTGAGGACGTGAGAGCTGCGCAATGCTCCGACACCGACGAACACGGGGGTGTTTCCGGCATGCTCGACTGCGAGTCGTGCGACGGTGGCACGCTCGCTGGCCGTGAGGTACGCGTAGGAGCCGGTCGAGCCCAGGGCGGTGATCGAGTCGACGCCGGACGCGGCCAGCCGGTCGACGAGTCCTGCGAATGCGGCTTCGTCGACGACATCGTCCCTCAGCGGGGTCAGCGGGAAGGCGGACAAGCCTGAGAACTCGTTCGTCACTTCTCCTGCTGTCCGGGGCGGTGCTCGAGGCCGAGCAGCGGGTTGCCGTAGACGCTCTTCACCTCGGCGATCACGACTCGGTATTCGCCGAGCCATTCGTCGTGGCGTCCCTTTGCGATCTGGTGGGTGTCCATGCCGACGAGCTGGTGCAGGGCCTCCAGGTCGGTCCAGTAGTAGACCTCCGAGTGCAGGCCGGTCTCTATGTTGTGCCAGGCCTCTTCGCCGAGGAAGCCGGGGATCGCGCGGGCGCGCTCGGCGATCTCGTCGTTAATGCGATGGAAGTCGTCGTCGAGGTCGCCGATCTCGAAGATGAACGTCGAGGTGTACTTCGGCTGGACGGTGGCTTCTGGTCGCGCGTTCACGTGGTCTCCTTCGTTGTTGAAGAGGGCAGATCGGTGGTGACAGGAGCATCCCGTCTCCCGCCGTGTTGAGCGGCTGCACCGGCGGCCACCACGATCGCGACGCCGACGATCTGGAGCACCGAGGGTGTCTGGGCGAGGACGAGCAGGCCGATGATGGTGCCGAACGCGGGCTCGATGGACAGCAGGGTGCCGAATGCAGTGTGGGTCATGCGGCGCAGGGCCAGCATCTCTAGGCCGAACGCGATCACCGGGGTGATCAGCGCGATCCCCGCCGCAGCAGGGAGCACCCACCAGGTGAACTGGCCCCCGAGGACCTGAGGCAAGCCGACTGGCAACGTGGCCAGCGCGGCGACCGGAATCGTGAGCGAGAGGCCGCTGATGCCGGAGAAGCGGTCTCCGACATGTTGGGTAAGCAGGTTGTAGAGGCCCCAGCAGGTCCCGGCCGCCAGCGCGAAGCCGACGCCGACGAGGTCGACGCTTGCTTGCCAGGGCTCGGTGAGCAGCAGTACACCGACAAATGCGAACAGGGGCCACACCAGGGCTCGGCGTCGCTTGCTCATGATGCCGGCGACGGTGAGGGGGCCGAGGAACTCGATGGCGACGGCTGTTCCGAGTGGGATGCGCTCGACGGCGGAGAGGAAGAACGTCGTCATGAAGCCGGTCACCACACCGAGCGCCAGCAGCGCGGGAAGCTCGGTGCGGTGCAGAGAACGGATCGCGGGCCGGGCGATGAGCCAGAGGAAGACCGCGCCGAAGCACATGCGCAGCCACGCCGTCCCGGCGGGGCCGACCTGGTCGATGACGGGCACGGACAGGGCATTGGAGAGCTGAACAGCGAGCATCGCCGCGATCGCCATCATCCACGGCGGCAACCCCAGGACGGAGCGACGGCTGTTCACGGTGTCACGATCAGTCGGTGTGAGGCGCGGACGTCCGAGCCGAACGCGGAGAGCGCCTCCAGCAACGCGACACCCGCCTCGGCCAACTCGCGGTCGGTCACGGGAGCGAGTGCATCCAGGATGAAGACCGCTGTCCGGGTCTGATCGGTGAGGGCCGTGCGGCGGCCTTGTCGCCAGTTCCAGCGGCGGCACGTCACACCCGCATCGTCGGCCCAGACGACCTCACCGGGTTCGGGATGCTCGACCACCGGTTGTCCGTCGGAGACCGTGTCGAACGTCTCGGTACCGGTGGCACGGATGAGCTGAGCGGGTCCGTCGTATCGGTCGAAGTCTTCGCCGCCGAGGGGGATCTGGTGCAGCACGGAGATCGCGTTGTAGACGTCCGTCAGGGCGTTGACTCGCGGGAGACCCTGCTCAGCGCGGCGGGTGAGCGCTTCCAGGCTGCTGCGGGTGCGCTGCGGCTTCGCGCCGAACGATCGGTATGCCTCGCGCCATGCGGCGATGTGCGGCAGGTGGTCGACGGGCGAGCTGGCGATCAGGGTGCGGGCGTGGGACTCGGCGCGTTCGATCAACGCATCGGTCGACGCGTGGCTGGCCTCCAGTTCGAGTCCGCTCACGACGAGAAGGAGAGCCTGGTAGTCGGGGCGTAGTTCGTGGACAGCATGGTCGACCGTGCAGGCAGCAAGGAACTCTTCGGTGGCGCTGGTCTCACGCATCAGGGGCCCGCGTCCGGTGCGCCTGTCCGACTCCCGGTTCGTATACGCAGAGCGCGAATCGCGCGGATACGTCATTCGGATTGGAATAGGAGTGATCGTGATCGCCGAAGAAGGTCAAGGCGTCACCTACCCCCAGAGTGTGGGTTTCCCCGCCGACCTCGACGATGATCGCCCCCTCCAAGACCTGGAGCAGCTCGCGCGTGCCGGAGGTATGAGCCTCGCTCGCGTGGCGGTCCCCCGGCGCCAGCGTCCAATCCCAAAGCTCCACGACGTCCGGCGGCTCGGTGCCGGCTACGAGCGCCCCGCGGCCGCCATGCTCGCCGGTCCACAGCGCCGCCCCGTCGCCCGCTCGAGTCACCTTCGCCGTGTTCCGTACCGGCGGCTCGACGAGCGCGGGCAGGCCCACCCCGAGCGCGTCGGAAAGTCGCAGGAGAGTGCCCACGCTCGGATTCACGGAGCCCTGCTCGACGTTAACCACCATGCGACGGCTCACTTGGGCCTGTGCAGCGAGCTGGTCGAGCGTCCACCCACGGGCGTTGCGCTCGTGCTTCACCCGGGCGCCGATCGCCAGCGCTAGATTCTCAGCACTCGTTTCCATCAGTGCAGCATACTGCACTCGTAGGGCATCGATTTGGTTCCAGTGCCCTCAACCAGTTAGCGTGAATGCGAGGTTCTGCGATCGAACCTGCGGACGAGGGAGCAGTACCCGCACCACGACAAGACTGACTCGAAGGAGTTGTCACGTCGTGTACTGGGTGATCCTTGTCGTCTCCGGCATGCTCGAGGCCGTCTGGGCCTCAGCACTCTCGGCCTCCAACGGCTTCCGTCGTCTGTGGCCGTCCGTCCTGTTCGTCGTGTCGGTCGTCGCGAGCATGGGCGGACTCGCGATCGCCATGTCCGCCATCCCGACCGGCACCGCCTACGCCGTGTGGGTCGGCATCGGCGCGACGCTCACCGTTGTCTGGGCGCTCGTGACGAAGAAGGAGCGCCTCACCGCCGGGGGCATCTGCTTCCTCGCCCTCCTCGTCGTCTCCGTCATCGGTCTCAAGGTGGTGAGCTGATGCCCTGGCTGATCTGATCGTCAGTGCGGTGTTCGAAGCGGTCTGGGCTACTGCTCTCGGGCACTCGAAGGGTCTGACCGAACCCATCCCCGTCGCCGTCTTCGCCGTCGGTCTCCTCATCAGTATGTTCGGACTCGGCTGGGCCGCGAAGTCGATCCCGATGGGCACGGCATATTCGGTGTGGGTGGGTATCGGTGCGGCTCTCACCGTCGGCTTCGCGCTCATAGCCGGAGAAGAACCGTTCTCGCTGCTGCGGCTGGTGTTCATACTCGGGATCGTCGCGGCCGTAGTGGGGCTGAAGCTCATCTCCGGCCGCCAGACGCCAACACCAGGAAGCGAGCGAACGGCTGGGCAAGAATAGCTTGCGACTCGATGTGTCAACGGTGCGCGATCAGCTGGCTTGCGCACAACCTGCCCACGGATGAACGGATTCGGACAAGTTCTGCGGGATCTCATGTGAATTACTGATTTGGCCCTGATCGGTGACTTGCCCGAAGCCGCGTCTTTCCGACTCTTCGGGAATCCACGTGTCGAAGGCCACCAGCGCGTGCCATGCGGTCGTCACGGACGGAGCCGCACCGACCACACACCGAGGAAAGCGGAGCCGCCTTCGGCGGCGCAGTAGACGGGCACGCGGCCCTCGTTTTATTGCCGGAAGCCTGCGGCGATTGTACGGTCGGCGCGCTCCGCGCAACCCCCTGCGGGGGCCCGCTCCCCCGAGACTTTCCGCACGCGGTCGCTACGCTCCCTCACATCGTGCGGAAACTCTCTCCCCGCGGCCCTTCGGGTTGCACTCCACCCGCTCTCCCTGAACGGCACTACGTGCCTTCCGGCAAGAAAACGAGTTGGGAGAAGAAGCCATGACCAAGACCACGCAGACCGCATCCATTACCGCCGTGCTCGTCGACGCGATTGAGAGCACCTGGCACGCGATCCAAGAGCGTCACCCGGACGTGCCCGAGGTCGTCGTTACGATCGGTTCCGGCAGTGCCGCAAAGGGCTTGAAGCTCGGACATTTCGCCGCCGATCGGTGGGTCCGTGGCACCGAGCGAGTGCACGAGCTCTTCGTGGGCGGAGAAGGCTTGAAGAACGGCGGCCGCGACCTGCTGGGCACGCTGCTGCACGAGGCCGCACACGGAGCGGCGCAGGTCCGCGGGATCAAGGACACCAGCCGCCAGGGCCGTTTTCACAACACGAAGTTTCAGGCGATCGGGAAGGAGTTCGGCCTCCGCCTCTCACACAACAACACCCAGGGATGGAGCGAAACGGCAGTGCCCGACGCCACCCTCAGCGCCTACGGCGACCAGGTGGCACAGCTGGACGCTGCCCTCGTCGCGTACCGGATCACCGAGACGATCGGCGGCGGCCGCAAGTCCAACAACAACGGCGTGAGTGCCCTATGCGACTGCGCTCGGAAGATCCGAGTATCCAAAGCGGTGTACGAAGGCGGCCCCATCCTCTGCGGACTCTGCGGCACGGAATTCCGCGCCGATGACGACGAGCTGACCGACGACGACCGCGTGGAAGGGTGACCGCCATGCGGGCGATCGCAGCCCTCGCGTTCCTGGCGCTGCTGGGCGGCTTCGCCGCCCAGCGTGCGGCCCGGTTCCTGAGCCGACGACACATTGGCCCGACCACCGTCCTACAGCGCGTCAGGAGGGCCGGCGCGCTCTGCACGCTCGTCAGCACTCCCCTGCTCGTGCTCGCCCTTGCCGTCAGCCTCTAGAAATACTTCTATACTCATTTACTGCAAACTACTTTTGAGTAGACAGCTTGCTATTTTTGGACTACAATAATAATATGGCCCCGACGAGATGGACGAGCAGCGCAGACAAGCACCTGATTGCCCGCGCTGACACGCTCAACGCCATGAGAAGCGCCGTCGTCTACGTGCAGGACTTCGACCAGGCCCGCGTCCCGGGGCAACCGACCGCGGACCTGTTCATCGGCCCAACACGAGACGGCTCGATAATGCTCGAAGTCTTCGCCCACGTCGACCAGGTGAACAAGGATGCGCTGATCTTTCACTCGATGCCCGTTCGGCAGAAGACGTTAGAACGAGCAAGGCGCATACTCGCAGACAGGAAGGGGCAGCAATCATGACGAAGGACACGGACCCGCTGATCGGGGCGGACGTCTCCCCCGAGGATGACGCCCTCTACGCGGCATGGTCGGAGCAGATCGAAGCCGACGACATTCACACCCCCGACACCGCCCAGGCATTCGAGGGCGACGACGCGCAGCGGGCAGCGCGCGCCCTCCTGGACGAGATTGTCGGAGCGGACGAGCTGGACAAGGCGATCGGCCGCGGCCGGCCCTCGCTGGCGGGAGCCGGCAAGCAGCGCGGCGAATCCCCCAAGGTCCAGGTACGACTCCCCCACGACCTCGACGCCGCCCTCAGGGCCCGTGCGGCGATCGAGCACCGGAAGCCCAGCGAAGTCGCGCGCGAAGCGATCGCGCTCTACCTCCGCAACGCTTCCTAGGCTCACTTACTCAGATACTCACCCGGCGTCTACTCCAATACTCATAGCCAGCAAGGCACTTTTACTCACATCATCATTTGATGAAAAGATGATAGGATAAAGCATGCGAATCGTGGCAGTGCTCAACCAAAAGGGCGGCGTCGGCAAGAGCAACGTGGTGATGAATCTCGCCGCCGTAACAGCGGATCACTCGCGGGTGCTCGTCGTGGATACCGACCACCTGCAACGAACCGCGAGCGACTGGGCCGAGACGGCGGAGAAGAACGAGCGCCCGTTGCCGTTCGACTTCACCGACGAGGGCGACCCGGCGTTGCTCGCGCGGATGCGCGAGGCCGGCGCCTACGACACGATCTTTGTTGACACGCCTGGCAGCCTCTACGAGAGCGACTTGCTGGCCGCGGTACTCGACTCAGCGGACTTCGTGGTCCTGCCGATGGAGCCCCAGCCAGCCAGCGTGAAGCCCATCCTTCGAACGATCAAGTCATTCGTGGAACCACGAAACCTGCCATACCGGGTGCTGCTCAGTCGCGTGAAGCGCGACGCTGCGGGGGAGCGGCGCAGGGACGACGCGATCGCCGGGCTCGACGCGATGGGCATTCCGCGCTTCAACAGCGTGATCCGGGACTACGTGGCGCACTCCGATGCGCCGATGACTGGCGACGTCGTGACGACGTACCCAACGACCCGCAACACGTCCCTTGCGATCGACGACTTCAAGTCACTGGCGCTGGAAATGACGACCATCTGGGCAAACGGAGGAAGCAAATAATGGCGAAAGCAAATCTGGCCGACATGATCGGCAGCAGCAGCGATGTGCAGGCCGTACCGCCGAAGCAGCCGGCTGCTGCACCGGCCCCTGCGCCGACCGCGGCAACACCCGGGCCCCAGGGCTCAACAGCGGCCGCCGAGGCGGTCGAGGATGCTCGAATCAACTTCATGATCCCGCGCGAGCTGCGCCAGAAGTTCAAGGCGTGGGCCGCTCAGAATGACACCAGCATCAAAGACGAGCTGACCCGTCACATTCGCTCCCTCGTCGACTAGGGCGCGCGGAACTCAGATACTCATAGCTTCATTTGAGTGTCTACTAGCGCAACACCGGGGGGAGGATCTGATGCGCACGAAGTACACGCCAGTGGAAATCATCGCCGGGGGAGTGGCCGATACGCGCGAGACCTTCGCCGAGCTGTACGTCGAGCTGCACGAGCTTCGGCAGGAGGCGGCCGCCTACTACTACAGGGCGTTCGTCGACACGGACGATGGAGCCGAGCCCGTCGCGCCGAGCTTTCACCCAGCACCTCCGGGATTCGGCGGCAACGAGCTGGCCCGGCCGGCGCGCCGCGTCGACCTCACGCGCCTCACAGATGCGGGGCTCACTCTTTACGTGTTCGGCGTCCAGAGTGCCTTGGCTGAGCGGGAGGAACTGGTGCGGCAGATCGAGGCCGCGCAGCACGATCTAGAGCGCATGCTGATTGCGATGGACGGGACGATTGCCGACGTCGTGAGTGGTCTCCTACGCCGACCAGCTGCACTCGATCGGCGCACGAGTGCTCCGCCCGAAGCGTCCCAGCTGGAACCTTGGGATGTTCCGGTCCGCCAGCCCGGCACGGAGAACTATCTATGAGTCTTTACTGCAATACTCATTGCTTCATCCTAAGCAAAGAGCCGCCTCGAGTCGTTGACACGTACGTGTCAACTGGCGCCGGCCTTTCTTTGCTGCACCGTCTGGGGGTGACCGGCCAGATGCACACCTCCCGCTGCCCGCGCTGCAACACCTCCGACGCTTACCCGGCAATCACCACC
Organism: Leifsonia araucanica; assembly: GCF_051161895.1. NCBI lineage: Bacteria > Bacillati > Actinomycetota > Actinomycetes > Micrococcales > Microbacteriaceae > Leifsonia > Leifsonia araucanica. Next base: position 26,361 of record NZ_JBMBTW010000003.1, on the reverse strand, counting down.
GATGACGGCGAAGTCAGGTTCGTCCTGATCTGCGCGTACTGCGGGACCCGCCGACCATTCCCCGCACCACCAACGACAGAAAATGACTAGCCCCTCTTGACTTGTACGACAAGGGGGGATAGTCTATAGTCATGGTGAAGGAAGTGAAGCAGCGCGAGGTCGAGCGGTTTCTTGAGGCTAGTGGGTGGAAGCTGGCGCGCACGACGGGCGGCCACAATGTGTGGAAGTCCCCGGACGGGTCGCAGTCGCTCGCGATCCCGCGGCACGGCACCGTGACCAAGGGTGTCGTCCGGCAGATCATCAAGGCCCAGCCGGGAGCCCCGGAAAGCTGGAACTAGCGCAGCACTTCCAGCACTGCCCGCGGCTCACGCCGCACGGATGGACCAGGGGAAGGACCCCTGGCCGGCCCGGGGGAGGGACCCCCTGAGGCTGGATGAGGGGAAGGACCCCCGATATGACGACGACAGAACAGACTCAAACCGATCAGCGCACCTTCGACGCGATCGCCAGCCGTGAGGGCCGCTGGTGGCTCGTGCGCGTTCCCGCGCTCGATGCCGTCACCCAGGCCCGCTCCATCAAGGAGATTCCGGTCATGGCTACCGATCTTGCCGCTGCGCTTCTCGACGTCGAACCCGATGAGGTGACCGTGAACGTCACCTTCGAGCTTCCCGAGACAGTGGCGACCACCTGGGCCGAAGCGGAAGCGCTACGCGCCCAGGCCGACGAGGCCGAAGAACGCGCCGCAGCACTTCGCCGCGCCGCGGTGCGTGCTCTCCTCTCCGAGGAGCACATGAGCCAGGCCGACGCCGGCGCCGTCCTCGGCCTCTCGAAACAGCGCGTCCAGCAGCTCGCCTCCTGAGGCGAGCACTCCAACACCGACCGACAATGGCAGACTTCGCGCATGTCCGCGATCACAAAGCAATGTCCGCAGGGTGAATACACAATGACGGCCGAGTCCGACGAAGGCCCCGCACGGACCTTCGCCGGTAATTGGCACTGGCAATGCGAGCTGCACGGGTACGAGGGGCAGCTGAGCGCGGAAGAAATCCAGCGTTGGGGTCTGCCCGACTGAACCCTGATGAGCCGGGCGCGATGTGTAGACACCCGCCACGCGATTAGCTAACGCCTTCCGACAGTATGGGTCCGGCGCTGGTGCGGTGAACGAAGCGAGGAGGCCTCACTCATCGCGGTGCCAATCTCCGTCCACGTCGACGCGGAGCCCGTACGCGTCGAGCACCTGATTGATCGCGTAGAAATTGTTGCCGTCACGGTAGGACGAGAGCAGCTCGTCGCCTCGTCCGGTGATGTGGATCGCGAGCAGGCGCACAATCAGCTGTCGGCCTGTTTGGCGCGTTGGACTGCGGCGGCGCGGGAGTTGACGCCGAGCTTGCGGTATAGGCCTGCTGTGGCGGATTTGAGAGTGTTTGCGCTGATGTACAGCTCGGCGGCGATCTGTTGGAAGGAGAGGCCGCTGACGAGCAGGGCGAGGATCTGCTGTTCGCGTTTCGTGAGCTTCGGAAAATCCGACGCTTCGCCTGCTGCGTGGACTCGGCCGTGGATGGGTTCGTCGGCGTGCTGGGCGATGACGGTGAGAGTGCGAGCGGGGACGAAGGTGTATGCGCTGTACAGCCGTTCCTGGTGGATGATCGCGTTGGCTGCACGGAACAGTTCGGCCGCGGTCGGGTGATGGCCGAGGGCGTGGTGTGACGCGGACGCCAGCAGCAGGGCGGGTGCCTCGACGCGGGGGGCAGCGGTCAAGGTGCGGGCTTCCTCGCTGCGGGCGAGCGTGTCTGTGTAGCGGGCTTCGGAGTACGCGAGCGATGCATCCAGCAGCGGGTCGAGCGCTGTCCCGGTCGGGATGTCCTCACGTAGTTGTTGCCGGAGCCGTGGCCGCGTTCGGGCGAGGCGAGCACGGGCGGCCTTGACGTAGCGGGCATCGGCGCCGCCGAGGTGGACTTCCGGGTGCAGCTCGAGCTCGCGCTCGAGCCGCGCGTCCACGGAGAACGCACCCGGTTTCCCGTGTGCCAGGAGCGCGGACACCCAGAGGGCGGCCGCCCATTGCTCTCCGAGCGGGAGGCCCAGCGCACGACCGAGGTCTACCTCAGCGCTACGATCCTGCCGGTCCTGCTTGAGCAGGGCAGAGGCCAAGAACACGATCACGTCATAGCGGCCGTTGGTGGCCGGCTCCGCGTGAGCGCGCGCCAACCACAAGTCCGCATCGTTGAGGTGACCACGGTCCGCGTGGATCCAGGCGATATGGGCGGCAGCTCTCCGGGCAATGACCGCCTGTCCAGTGAGACGGGCGAGGTCGTAGGCCTCCCGATACTCGGCAATCGCGCCGGATGCATCCGCTGCATCAAGCGTGCGACCCCATTGGAAGCGAAGGTGCGGCAGTGAGCCCACGATCGCGCCACGGTCGGCCGAGCTGATCCGGGAGAGGACGGCTTGAGCTTCCACAACGGTGCGCCGTGCTTCCTCCAGCCTGCCGGCGGTGCGATCGCCGGCGGCCTTGCCGGTGAGCAGGATGAGGGTGTCCAGGGTGGCGGAGGCTTCGGGGTCCGGGTTCGGGGTGAGTCGTCCGTCGTGGAAGAACCGTCGCGGTTCCCCGTCGATGACCACATGCTGCAGGTAGTTGGCGGCCACACTCAAACTGGGCATGTTGACGAACGCTTCACCGGGAAGAGCCTTCAATGCAGCAAGCAGGTGTGTGGGTGCGGCGCTGGCGAACGCGTCCCAATGGCTCTCCACCACCGCAGCGGCCGCCTGCCAGCCGTCGCGTGCGCCCGTCTCAGCCACCAGCGCCGGCAAGTCGGACGGTCTCAGCCGCGGGTCGATGGTCACCGGGTTTGTATCGTCAGATTGCTCTTCAGAGGTCATCGTTCACTCACTGGAATAGCGTGGCAGTTTCACAAAACGGGCACATTTCGTCACCCCGGGAAAAAGCGCATTCCCACCGATGTCACCCGACCGAGGGGCAGATCGCGCGTATTTTGCCCCTCTCCAACCGCGAGCACTGTACCCCGTTTGGGGGTACACCGGTATGGGTTTTTCGTCCTAGAGGGTGGACTTTGCGGAGGAGTCGTGACATCGGCGTGTCGCGGCCGATTAGCTGTGAACTGGCCGAGTGGTCTTTTGCCGCTGATCGATGAGGGGAAACACGCGTGCGCTGGTTGAGAAGAATTGCCCGAGGTGGGGGCGATAACACGCTGACGATGAGATGGCCTGGACGCACGGCTGCGACCACGGTCGTGCTGGCTGTTGTAGCCGCGACGATCAGCGCCGGCTGGGTCTCCATCGGCTCGGCCGAAACCGCCCAAGCAGCGCCCGGGACCCCGGGGACGGCGCAGGCCCCGACCGTCGCGTTCCAGGAGAACTTCGAGAACGGCGTCGGCAACACGCCGGTGGCGCTGACTGCGTATACCGGAGCATCCGGGCAGAAGTACACCGCTGACCCGGCGTGGCTGGCCAACTGCAACGGTCAGGTCCGCAACTTCAACACGCCCTCGACGACGCTCGGCAACTGTCAGATCGAGAACGATTCCGCGCACCTGAACCAGCTGGCCTACGCCCTCGGTGCGCATGCTGGTTCCGCCACCCCCGGCGCCAACCACGCGGTGACGGCCTACACGGAGAACAACCCCGGCGTGAATGCGACGGAGTTCCAGACGGCGACTAACATCCCGCTTGCCTCGTCCTCCGGCCGATTCCTCACTTTCAGTGTCGACACCGCGGCAGTCAACTGCAACGCGTCGGCACCGCTTTACCAGTTCGCGTTCCTGAATCAGGCGGGCACTGCGACCAACGTCGGCGGGCAGCTCAACGCGTGCTCCTCCGGCAAGACCGTGAACGTCCCCGCGAATGGCTCGCTCGGCGCGGCAACGGTGAACGTCGGCACCTACACCTCGAACGGTTCGCTGTTGTTCACCGGATCGACCCTCGGCATCCGGATGCAGAACGCGAACGGGTCCGGCGCCGGTAACGACGCAGCGTTCGACAACATCCGCATCCTCGATGTCACCCCGCAGCTCGATAAGGCGTTCAGCCCGACCGCGGTACAGACGGGCGGTACGTCCACGTTGACGTTCACCGTCACGAACACGAGCGAGCTCGCGTCGAAGGCGGGCTGGGGCTTCACCGATGCCCTTCCGGCGGGGCTGACCCTGGCGAACAGCACTGTGGGCGGCACCTGTAACGCGACGACCACCGCTGTCGCTGGTGCAACTTCCGTCGCGATCACCAACGGCACCCTCGCCGCTGGGCAGACCTCGTGCACCATCACCGTGCAGGTGACCTCTCCCGTTGCGGGCAGCTTCACCAACGGCCCGGACAACGTCACCACGGTGGGCCTGAACGAGCCCGGCACCAGCACCGTCACCTTCTCCGACCCGTCCTACACGGTCTCCAAGACGGCCTCGACCACGGTCGTGAACCCGGGTGGCCTCGTCACCTACACGGTGAACGTGAAGAACACGGGCGCGTGGGCATACACGGCCGCGAAGCCCGCCTCGTTCACCGATGACCTTTCGAAGGTTCTGGATGACGCGACGATCACCTCGGGTCCGAGCAACGGCGCCACGGTCAACGGCAACACGCTGACCTGGTCCGGTCCGCTCGCTGTCGGGGCGACGCAGACCATCACATACACGGTCACGGTCGGCGCCCCCGACCCGGGTGACGGGGTTCTGACGAACGCGGTCGTCCCCGGCGGTGGTGGCACGTGTGACCCGGCAGGTTCGTGCACGACGACCACGACGGTGCAGTCGTTCAGTGTGACCAAGAAGGCTGACAAGACGGATGTCGTGCCCGGTCAGACGATCAACTACACGATCACGGTGAAGAACACGGGCCAGCTCGACTACACGGCCGCCGCTCCGGCATCGTTCACCGATGACCTGACCGCGGTGCTGGATGACGCCACCTACAACAACGACGCGACCAGTGGTGCCACCTACGCGGCTCCGACCCTGTCGTGGTCTGGTGCCCTCGCGGTCGGGCAGAGCGTCACGATCACCTACTCGGTCACCGTCGATGACCCGATCGCGGGCGACTCGCACATTGACAACGCCGTGGTCACGCCTCCGGGAGGCGATTGCCCGGCCGGCTCCACCAACCCGGACTGCATCGTGCTGATCCCGTCGGGGTCGTTCACGGTCGCTAAGACGTCTTCGACCACTGAGGTCACGGCGGGCGGCACGGTCACCTACCAGGTGACGGTGAAGAACACCGGTGTTCGCGACTACACGGCGGCGCTGCCGGCCGGCTTCACGGACGACCTCTCGCGGGTTCTCGATGACGCCACGGTGACGGCGGGACCGGACAACGGGGCGACGATCACCGGGAACACGCTGTCCTGGTCGGGTCCGCTTGCGGTGGGAGCGACGGTCGTCGTTACCTACACGGTCACTGTCAACAACCCCGACACCGGCGACAAGGTCCTGACGAACACGGTCCGCCCGGAGGGTCCTGGCGGTTCCTGTGACCCGGCAGGAGAGTGCACGACGACGACGGACGTGCGTGTGTTCACCGTGTCCAAGACCTCCTCTCCGGCCGGTGCCGTGAAGCAGGGCGACACCGTCACCTACACCGTGACCGTGACCAATGAGGGAACCGCGGACTTCACCGCCGCGAACCCGGCGTCCTTCACCGACGACCTCTCGGCGGTGCTGGATGACGCCACCTACAACGGCGACGCCTCGAACGGTGCTACGTATGTGGCTCCCACTCTGTCGTGGTCTGGTGCTCTGGCGGCCGGCAAGAGCGTGACGGTCACCTACACGGCGACCGTGAACACGCCGGACACCGGCGACCACAAGCTGACCAACGCCGTCGTCCCCGATGGCGGTGGAAGCTGTGTGCCCGGGGAGTGCGCCACGACGAACCCGGTCCAGTCCTACAGCGTCACCAAGACGTCGTCGGCGGCCGGCGAGGTGCACCCGGGCGACACGATCACCTACACGGTGACGGTGACGAACACCGGTCAGGCCGACTACACGGCGGCCGTCCCGGCGACGATCACCGATGACCTGTCGAAGGTCCTCGACGACGCCACCTACGTGGCCGGTTCGGCCACAGCCGGCGCGGTGGTCAGCGGCAACACGCTGACCTGGTCCGGTCCGCTGGCAGTCGGCGCGGTCCAGGCGATCACCTACCAGGTGCTCGTCGGCCCGGCGGGCACCGGTGACGGTGTCCTGACCAACGCCGTCATCGGCGGCGACTGCGACCCGGCCGGGAGTTGCACCACCACCAACCCGGTGCAGGCGTTTAGCGTGACCAAGACGGCCGACAAGACCGAGGTCGTCCCCGGTGACACGGTCACCTACACGATCACCGTAAAGAACACCGGAACCGCGGACTACACCGCCGCGAACCCGGCCTCGTTCTCGGACGACCTGTCGGCGGTGCTGGATGACGCCAGCTACAACAACGACGCCACGGGCGGCGCCACCTACGCCGCCCCGACGCTCTCGTGGTCGGGTGCGCTGGCAGCCGGTGCGACGGTGACGGTCACGTACTCGTTGACCGTCAACGACCCCGCCAGCGGCGACAAGCAGATGGACAACACGGTCGTCACTCCGCCGAACATCGGAGGCGACTGCCCGACTGGCGCCGATAACGCGGCGTGCACCGTGAACATCCCCTCCGGGTCGTTCACGATCACCAAGAGCGCCGACAAGTCCACGGTCGTCCCCGGTGGCACCATCACCTACACGGTCACGGTGACCAACACGGGCAAGGTCGACTACACGGCTGCGAAGCCGGCGTCGTTCACCGACGACCTGACCAACGTGCTGGATGACGCCACCTACAACGGCGACGCCAGTAACGGTGCCACCTACGCGGCCCCGACCCTGGCGTGGTCGGGTGCTCTCGCCGCCGGTCAGACGGTCAAGGTGACCTACTCGGTGACGGTCAACAACCCGAACACCGGTAACCACCACCTGGTGAACGCGGTCATCCCGACCGGCCCGGGCGGAGTATGCGACCCGGCCGGCACCTGCCTGACGAACACCCCGGTGGGCTCGTACACGGTGACCAAGTCGGTCTCCACCACGAACGCCGTAAAGCCCGGCGCCAAGGTCGTGTACACGATCACAGTCGTCAACACCGGCCAGTTCGCCTACACCTCCGCCACGCCCGCGAAGTTCACGGACACCATGACGGACGTGCTGGATGACGCCACCTACAACGGCGACGCCACCCACGGAGCGACGCTGAACGGCAACATCCTCTCCTGGGCGGGCCCGCTCGATGTCGGAGAGACCGTGACGGTGACCTACTCGGTGACCGTCAAGAACCCGGACACCGGTAACGGTCGCCTGATCAACAAGGTCGACCCGCCCGTCGATGGCGGCGGCGCGTGCGACCCGGCCGGCAGCTGCGACACCAACACGCCGATCGTCCCGCCCGCACCGGGAACCGGGCTGGCGTTCACCGGTAGCGACATCGTCGCCCCCGGCATCCTCGCCCTGCTCCTGGTCGGCGCCGGAGCCACCTTCCTGGTGATCCGCCGACGCCGCGCAACCGAGTAACCCGAAACACGATGAGGTGGGCCAGCGGAGACATCCGCTGGCCCACTGATCGTTAGCGGAGAGGACGATGAGCACGGCACTCAACACCGGCGCGCCGCTCAGGGGCAGCCTGGATGATCCGGCACGCACAACACTCCTGCTCGCAGTGCTGTGCGCTTCCAGCGCGGCCGAAACGACCGCCGAAGGCTCAGCGCGCCGCGCCGCATACCGGGTCACCCGACACCTACTCGGAGGAGCAAACCGATTAGGCCTAGCAGCCGACCAGATCGCCGCCGCGCTCGGCGTGAGAACCGACACCGTCCGCACCCGCAGCACCGAGGACGGACTCGTAACGGCAAAGGAGTTCGCTGCACGAGCACCCATCACAGAATCGACCATCGCCACCTGGCAGGCACACGGATGGGTGAACCTCGACGGTCCAGACACAGGCGGAAACATCGGCTACCGGGCCTCCCACCTTCTCGACGCGCTCCTCTCCCACAAGGACGTTGAGGCGTGACCCAGCCCAAACCGAGCCTCGACGGAACCAACCCAAGCCAGGAACCCGCCGCCAGCATGTTCCGGACGCAGACAGAACACGATGCCGAAACCGTCCTCGCGGATTTCCGCAGCGCATCATCGAAATCGCGAATAGGAGCCGGCGGTGGCGACTGAGCAAGATATTCGGCAGATGGCTACACGAGCGCGGCTGCACCTGTCGGGCGATGAGCTCGCCGGTATCGTGACCTTGGTGGACCGAACTGGTAACCTCGCGCCCGAAGCTGAGGTCGTCCGGCAGTTCACCGCGGGCACTCTCACCTCACCGATGCTGACTTTCTTCGTTCCCCGGATGTGGCGGTACCGGGCAGACCATTCGTCCGTTCCGACCGACGTGTGGCGGGCGATGTTCGAGCGTGCGCACTACACCGAGGACATGGTGGTGCGGCGTCGACCTCGCCGGACACGTTTGGCCTATCGTGGCGCTACGGAGCAGAACAAGGAAGGCCTGTCGTGGAGCCTGGACGTTGACCAGGCCCGCTACTTCGCGCGCTTCCGCCAAGCGCCAAAGGTGTCAACAGCGCGCGTGTGGGTGACGAGAATCCCCGCGGACCGTGTCTTCGCACGCTACATGGACGGTTCGGAGAAGGAGCTCACAGCGGACGTCCGAGGACTCCAGATCTATCCCCTCGAAGAGGCCTATCGTTTGTCCAGGCTGCCCTCGTTGTCCCGATCCCCTATCGGGGGCGGGGCCTAGCAGAACTGCTCGCCCACGGAGCCCGGGCGGTCGAGCGCGGTTTCCAGACCGACCTGACAGCGCGGTCGCGCCGTCTCGAGAAATTGACACCTACGCGTCAATCGGGGGACGAGTGTAATCGGCCGAGGTTTTGGGAACCGTGGCGACGTGGCAGAACACCGCACGATCCGGCCACCCTGAGGGATCGACCAGATCGTAGACGTCGAACGCAGCAGCGTTCGCGAACGTTATTGGGATACGAAGTCTGACTGGCGGCTCCTCGAACGGGCGAGGCATGCGCACGGCGCGGTCCCGCACGGTCCTCTCATCGTGGAGAAGGACCGCGACAAAGGTTTGCGATTCGATCATGGGGGCACTCTAAGGAGGCTGGACTCCGGCTGCTAGGCAGTATCCATCTGAGCGGGTCTCACAAGAAGAGGCCACCCGCTTGGCGGGTGGCCTCTTTTTCCAGGGGTCGGGGGAACCAGCTGGTAGCCGACAGAGTAGCAACGCCCAGCAGGGCATCTGCACGTGTCACTCTGAGAATTAGCGAAGCATCCAGGCAACAAACGCCGTCAGGTCGTCGGTGAGAACGTCTCGACGGGCGCTGTAATGCACCGCGCGGCCGTTCCGGTTTTCACCTTCAACGTCCGCAGCGATGTAGCCGAGCGTTTCCAGCTCGCGTAGGGTCACGCGCGCGGTGCTCGGCGTGAGCCCGGTTTCTTCGACCAGATGTGTCCGGGTGGCTCCGGGGTTCTCCAGGAGAAACCGCAGCGTTATTAACCTGGACGTCCCGGAGACAGCTTGATGCACCGCGGCAGCGCGCGGCGGCATTTCGGGGGAGTCGCGGCGTGACGGCATCCCCCCATTGTGCCCGCTGATCGCGACGGTGGCCGATAGCAACCCGTTCAATTTGTCCATGCCTCCACAATGCACTACCTGCTAATTGAACTACTAGGTAGACTGATCGTGCACTGTAGATCGGGGGTTCGTATTACCCTCGAAATGGTCACGGTCTTGTAGGGGGGAGAGTGCCGGATGACGAAGTCTCAGCTATCAGCAAAGGGCGCGGCCCAGCGGCATTCCCAGGCGCGCCCTCACCGAGCACCGTCGCGACCTCTCACGGCCGACGTCGCTTCCCGCACACGCGGCGAGAAGGCGCAGCACGCTAACTCAATCACTAGGGGAGACGGAGCAGATGACAGATAACGAGCAGCAAACAGGTGACATTTTCGCGGGCGCTGGGCGCGCCGCTCGATACGTCGAGTCCGAGCACACCAGTAGCCGCGCCCAGGTCGACGAGGTGTTGGGGCAGCTCGCAGAGAAGGATGAGCTGATCCAAGTGCCGCCCGAGCTGGCGACTCATGCAGAGCCGGCCGCGCCTGTGGCGGAGCTTCCGCCGATCCCGGCTGCGCCTCCGACTGGTCCGCACACGGAGATCCCTGAAACGATCTTCCTGGACCCGGTGGCGGACCTCAGTATCGCTAGCACCGTGCAGAAGCCAGCGACCGCGACGCAGGGTGTTCGGGGCTTGCTCGGCAAGCTTGGAATCAAGATGGAGCCGGGAGCGCGTGAGCGTGCGGCGCTGGACGCCGCCGAGTCTCTGCGCCGGGACGAGGAAGTCATTCGTCAGGCGACGTGGACAGGCCCGCAGGCGATCCTCGTGGGCAACAAGAAGGGCGGCACCGGCAAGACGCCGGTATCGCTGATCGTCGGGGGAGTGCTTGCGGCAGTGCGCGGGGGCTCCGTGGCCGTGATGGAGGTCTCCGACGACCCGGGGGCGCTGACCTTCCGCGCCGAGGGTAACCCGTCGCTGGGCATCGGTGAGCTGGTGCGGGACGTGCAGAAGATCACCAACGCCGGCCAGCTGGCCGGCTACACCGCCCCGCAGACCTCATTCGCCTCCGTCATCGGCACGGTAGGCCGACGTGCTCGCCTCAGCCGTGACGATGTGGTGGCCGCCGCAGGCGTGATCGACGAGTTCTATTCGATCCGCGTCATGGACTCCGGCAACCAGCCGTCATCCAGCGCTTTCGAGGGCGCGGTGGAAACCGCCGACGCGCTCGTGATCCCCGTACTCAACGCTGGGGATGCCGTACTCGAGGCGGTCGCCATGATCGAGGAGCTTCGGGCCCAAGGCGGCCACGCCGCGCAGCTGGCGGACAACGCGATCGTGATTCGCCTCACCGACGGCCGGCCGGAGCACCCGCAGGTCATCGAGCGAGTGAACCGGATCATCGACGGGATGCGCGTGCGCGCCGTCTACCACGTGCCCTACGACGAGCACATTGCCGAGCGCGGGCAGATCACTCTTGACCGGCTCGCGCCGGCCACCCGTGCCGCCTTCACCGCCGCGACAGCTGGCGTCGTGCGGGCGCTCAAATCAACCGCCCGCTAGGCCAGAAGGAGAAACCACAATGCACGAAATCGCTCACCACCTGATCGTCCACGCGATCGACAACCCGCTAAACGGCGTCCTTCCCGACTTCTCCGTGTTCGGCGTCCAGTTCAATGCGCTCTGGAAGAAGCTCATCGCCGGCATCTGGGGAATCTGCATCATCATCTCGATTGCGTTCCTCGCGATCGGCCTCACCGGCATGGCCGGATCGTCCGAGGGCGGCGGCAACGCCATGGCCTACAAGTCAGCACGCACCAAGGCAATCTGGGCCGGTATCGCGCTCGCCTGCCTCGCTGCGCTGGCCGTGATCGTCGGCGGCATTCTCGCCATTGCGGGGTAAGCACATGACCGACGCACCACGCCCTGTCCGGACACGGCCTCGCTGGCCGTGGATCGTCGGCGCCCTGGCGCTCCTTGTCATCCTGGTGGTCGTGTTCGCTCTGACCGCACCGCGGGGTGGCGACGACAGGGCCGTCCCGGCGACCACCGCGCCGACGCCTACGGAAATCAGCACTGATGCACCGGGCGCGGCGGTCAGCGGATGCATCGGCGGACGCGAGCGAGACGCAGCCATGCTCGTTGCGGCTCAGAAGGCCGCTCCCCATACGGAGAACGGCGCGGCTAGCTTTGCGGCGGCGTTCGTTCGCTGGCTGTACCAGTACCCCACGCCGCCCGCGTCCGACGTGCAGGCAGTGGCGCAACGGATCTACTCGGCAGACGCTGACCCCAAGAAGGTGATCGACTTCCTTGCCGGTTCGCCCAACCTATCCGGTGGGCTCGTGCCGGATAGCCAGCCGTTCTACGTCTCGACGGTGCCAGGGGTCTATTACATCGAATCGGCTGCACCCAACAAGGTGTCAGTCTCGGTCGGTGGCGGCCTGGTGACGGACGGCGCCTTAAGCGCGACCTTGCGTGAGTCCATCACGGTGACCGCTCAGTGGGAGCACGGAGCGTGGCACGTCGTCGAGTCCAAGGGGACGCGAACGACGCAAGACCTGTTCGCGATCGGCACAGCATTCAGTGGGGGCTGCTGACATGTTCGGCGCAGAAGGCAGCGGAAACCCGATCGGCGACGCTATCGGAGGCATCGGGGATGCAATCGGCGGGGCCGTGCAGACCGCAAATTTCTTCTCCGACCCGTTCGGCAACATGTACAAGTCGTTCCGCGACTCTGCCGTCTCGCTGTCGCGGGATGTGCTGCCCGTTGTCACGCAGGCGACGATGCCAGACCTCACGATGGATTGGTTCATTAACGCCTACAAGGTGTCGTTCGGCCTCGCGATCCTCGTGCTCGTTTTCACCCTGCTTCCGCAATTCGTCCGGGTCGCTCGGGGAACGCAGTCGGGTCGTGAGCTGGGGGAGTCGCTGGCGTTCTATGGGCCCCTGTTCATCATCGGGGCCATGTTCGGCCCGTTGCTCGGCTCGTTCTTGGTGAACGTGGTGCACGCCTTGAGCACATCACTGACCCGCTGGGCCTTCTTCGATACCAACGACAACCTGGTGGCGTCGTTTACGAAGATGCTCGATCAGGGCGACGCGGCCGGTATCGCCGGCGGCGCACCCGTTGCGGCGTTCCTGATGTTCTGCGCTTGGATTTCGCTACTCATGGCGATCGCGGTCATGCTCGTGCTGCTGGTCGTTCTCTACTTCGCCGGCGTGCTGTTCCCGCTCGGCTACGTCTGGATCATCGACCCGCAGCGACGCAAGACAGGCTGGCGACTCGTCGGCCTGTTCATCGGCGTGATGCTCGCCCATCCGCTGCTGTTCTTCATGCTCGGCGTCACGTTCCACTGGATCGGAGCCGGAGTTGAGACATTCGGGGATCACCTGAACGTTCAGCGCCTCGCGCTGCTCATTTCCGGTGTGCTCGCGATGCTCATTGCCACTCTCAGCCCCATGCTGCTGATGAAGTTCGCGCCGGTCATCCCGGCATCATTCGGTGGAAGCAACGGACCGAGCATCCAGCCGGGCCAGTGGGGCTCCAACAACATGCAAGACGCCACGCAGAAGTACGCCCCAGATGCTCGACAGGGCGGCAAATCGACGGACTCTGCCAACGCACCGTCGCCGGCCGAGGACGCGCCAGCTGCGAAGGGCAGTGGCGGCCTAGGCGATTTCGCCGGGGCAGGAGCCAAAGCCGGTAAGAGCTTTGGCATGGAAGCCGGCGCGGGCGCGGAAGCTGGCGCGGCCGGTGCAGGTGCGGGGGCCGGCGCAGCTGGTGCCGGCGCTGGGGGACTGGCAGCCGCTGGCGCGGCCGAGTCCGCTACCGGCGTCGGTGCAGCGATCGGGGTTCCTACGCTCATCGCGGCCGGCGCTATGGCAGCCGGGCAGGCGGCCGTCGACAAGGCGCAGGAGGCGGGCGCTATGGCCGCTGACGCGGCCGATTCGGACGAGGGGGCACAGTGAGCAACGCAGCGCAGAACACGATGGTAGAGAGGCAGCTGGGCGGCGAAGCCGGCCACCGCTCATTCTTCGGAGGGTCGGGCAAAGGCCCGCGAAACGTGCTGCTCGCGCTGTGCGGGGTTGGCCTGGTGGTCGGGGCACCGTTCTTCGGTGCGACCGCCGTCGTTGTGGCAGTCATTGCCGCACTGCTCGTGTTCCTGGTCACCGCTCGCACCCATCGCGGATCGATCCTCGATCGCCGCGAACGTCGCGTGCGCTGGAAGGACCGCCGCCGCGCCGGCATCGACCGTTACACGCCGTTCGACGTCGCACAGTGGGACCAGCTGACCCAGCTCAGCCAGGACAAGACCGCCAGCAAGGAGGACCGCTGGACGGCCGCACGCGAGCTTGCGGCAATGCGGACCATGCCGGACGGCGCGGACGGGATGGGGTGGCTCCAGATGGGCCGGCGCGAGCCGGGAATCGCCTGGCACGCCCCGATGGGGGAGAAGCCCTATCTATCGGTCGTGTTTACCGTCACCGGGCAGCTGCGCGGTGCGGAGCCCAACTCGGTCGCTCGTCGAGCGGCCGAGGCTTTCGGGGAGTTCCTGGCATCCCGCGCAGCACCGTCGAGCCTGCTGCGCCGCGTGCAGGTCACCACGCGAGTACTGCCGCCCGACAACGCATTCAACGCGGCATGGGCCGAAGTCAGCCTTGACCCGACGATCCCGACCAACCACCCCGCCGTGCTCTCCTACGGCGATGTGCTGCGCACGACCGGCCGCGACGCAATGGTGCAGCGGCACACGATCACAGCGTGCTGGCCGATCGACGCCGAATTCGTCGACGTCGCCCGCGGATACGGAGAAGGCCGGGACGGCTGGCGCGCGCTGATGCACCGCGAAATCGAGTCCGCGGAACGCGGGCTCCGCGCTGCTCGCTTGGGAGACGTTGCCGTGCTCACCGCACGGCAGACCGGCGCGCACGTCGTTCACGGCCAGAACCCGTTTCACCCGATCGACCAGCCCGTCGACGATCCGGGCAAGCTGGGCGTCGCCTCCCACGACGAATACTCCGCACACATCGTCACGGCCACCAATCCCGAGACGGGCGAAGAAGTTGAGTGGTGGCACCGCACCGCCGCGATCAAGGCCGAGAACCTCGCCGTAGGCAAACGGTCACAGCTGTGGATGCTCGACCTGCTGATTGGGTCGGAGCTGCACTTCCTCCGCACGGTGACGTTCCATCACCAGCTGATCCCCGCATCCGAGGCACGCGCTGCGGCCCGGCGCGACCTGGTGCGCGACCAAGCCGCGCAGATGAACGACGCCGAAAAGGGCCGCCTCGCGAACGACGAAACCCACGTGAACAAGACCGCCGCGCAGCTACGGAATGCCGATCTTGGGTATGGCTCCCGCCACCACGGGGACAGCTGGATCGGCTACGTCACGATCACCGAGACAAGCCGTGACCGGCTGCAAATGGCGTCTCGTCAGCTAGAGGAAGTCTGCGAGAACGGGCTCGGCATCGAGCACCTGGACTGGCAGGACAGCTACCAATCGGCGGCGTCCGGCACGACGTGGCCGATCGGCCGAGGTATCCAGACCGAGAAGCCCTCCGTCACCAACCGCGTGTACCGGAAGCTGGCCGGCAAGACCAACAAGGAGGCGCTATGAGCGAGCACAAGGCCGAGAGCACCAAGAGCGGTATGTGGTCGCTGCCGGTGCTGCGGAAGTTCGCCCCGCCCGAGGAAGTACAGGTCGACGAGAGCGGCCGCACCGAGGGCAAGGACGAGCTGCTGCCGTGGAACGTCCCCGGCACGCAGCTGCGCGCGCGCAGCGGCCGCGCCGGCCGCGGCTTCTACGCCCCCGCGCTGCGCGGTGCGCCGTCGACCACCCGGCAGGCCGAAGTCCTCAACTCCGCCGTCATCGGCGCACCCACCGGCACCAGCGGCATCGTCACCGGCCGCGACGTCCTCTCCAAGACGTCGATCGCACACGACCCGGTGACCGCCTACAACTCGCGGCCGCGGTTGGTGTCGAGCCCGAACGTCGTCGTGATGGGCGACGTCGGCTCCAGCAAATCGAGTTTCGTCAAGACCGCGTGCGTCGCGCGGCCCCTCATCATGGCCAAACGCCGCGCCACAGTGTTCGACAAGAAGGATCGCGGAGGCGAGGGGGAGTACTCGGAGCTCGCGCGCGCGTTTGGCGCGGAGCCGATCAAGTTCGCCGATGACGGCAGCGGTACGCGACTGAATCTGCTGGACCCGATGATCGGCCATGGCACGGGCGCAGCGGGCCAGCTGCGGCTGCTGAAGGTCGTCACTCGACTCGCGCGCAACGACACCCCACTGAACGAGTGGGAGGAAGAGGCTCTTCGATCGGCGCTGAGGGTGACGCTGGGCCGCTTCGAGGACAGCAGGGTGCCGACCCTGGCCGATGTGCTGCCGGCGCTCGCGTCGACGACTGCCGACAGCGACTATGCGCAGCACTCGGCTCAGGCGCGCGACAAGCTGCACCAGGCCGGCCTCTCGGTGCAGTTCACGCTCAACACGCTCTTAGATGACTACGCCGGCTTGCTCGACGGCGAAACGTCTCAGTCGGTCGACCTCGCGCATAAGCTCACCAGCTGGGACATTTCGCAGCTGCCCGACGACGGGCCGTCCGTCCCGATCGTTATGGCGATCGGGCACATGTGGCTGCTCGGCCGACTCCGCAACGATCGCGGCTGGCACACGACGTGCGTGTACGAGGAAGGCTGGCACATCGCGGCCGGTCCCTCGGCGTCACTCGCTCGCGCGAACCAGAAACTTTCGCGTGGGCTCGGGCTCTCCAACGTGTTCGTCTTTCACAAGGGCACCGACATTCCGGCGAACTCGCCCGGCATGGCGATGGTGCAGGAGGCCCAGTCGGTTTACGTGTACCGGCAAAGTCGGTATGAGGATGCCCTGTGGTGCCAGCAGACGTTCAACTTCTCACCCGAGCGGGCGCATGACATTACGCAGCTGAGTGACGGCCACCACTACTTCAAGTACGGCACCCACGTCGAAACGCTCGTGCGGCACATCCGCTCGGACTGGGAGGTCCAGATGACCAACACCGACGAGGGCATGGAAGGTGCCGCGGCCGCGGTGCTGCGGAGCGCGTAGATGGGCTGGAAGGGCATCACCGCTGCCGGCATCACCGTCCTGGTGATGTTCGGCAGTGGTGTGTTCATGTCCGGCGCGCAGGCCAGCGGATGCGGCGGCGGCCAGGTCGACGCGACCACCGCGACGAGCAGCCAGCCGATCGCCGGCTACTCCGGCGACCAGCTGGCCAACGCTGCGGCGATCATGAACGCCGCAACCGGACTCGGGCTCGACGGACAAGCCCAGGTCATCGGCGTGATGACCGCGATGGGGGAATCCGGCCTCCGGGTGCTCGACCACGGCGATCAGGCCGGCCCCGACTCACGCGGGCTGTTCCAACAGCGCGACAGCTGGGGGAGCCTCGCGGATCGGATGGACCCCACCAAATCGGCGGTGCTGTTCTTCCAACGACTCATGCAGGTGCCCGGCTGGCAGGCCATGACCCCGACAATGGCCGCGCACACCGTGCAGGTGAACGCCGACCCCAACCACTACACGAAGTTCTATCCCGCGGCCGCACAGGTCGTGCAGGCGCTCACCAGCAACGGTGGCGGCACACCTGGCTGCGCTGTCGGAGGCGACCAGGTTGGACTCGCCCAGGAACTCGTCAAGGCCGCTGGCGCAGGCCAGCTGCGCGGCCTGGTCCCCGACCACATCAAAGAGATCCGCTGGATCGCTCAGGGAAAGACCGTCCCAGACTGCGGAATCGACACCCGCGTCTTGCAGACCATCGTGCTCGCCGTCCGCAACTTCCAGTCGGTCGGCGTCTCCGATATCAACCGCAAATGCACCGGCCAGATCGAAGGAGCCGGCACCGAGTCCGCCCACTACAAGGACGGCGGCGGCCACGCCGTCGACTTTTACATGCTCAACGGCACCCCGCTGACCGGCGCCGATGGATACTCGCTGCGCCTAATCGGAATGCTCGACCCGATCGTCCCCAAGGGCTCACGAGTCGGGCAGAAGGACATTCGCGCAGCTGCCGGCGTCACGATCGCCACGACCAACTTCGGGCAGATCGACGACACCGGCAACCATCTACACATCGACTTCCTCAACGCCAAAGGCGCATACGTCGGGAGCCCGCAGTGAGCGGCCGCGCAACATCCGGCGCGCTTGTCTGGCTGCTCGTCGGAATCGGCATCCTGCTCGCCGGCCTTTTCGTCGCGCGTGCCGCCGACTGGCTCGGCCACAGCGGCGGCGTCTCGCTCGTGAGCTACACGATCGGCGCATCCATCGCCCTGGCCGCCGTCGCAGCCGTCAACGGCGCACGCCGCGCCTATCGAGCTGCGGTTGCCCGCAGCCAGGCGCACGCCCGCTGGAAGCGGCAGCAGGCGGCCAAGCAACGGGTGCGCTTCATCGACCCAGAACAGGACAGCTAGCTCGAGCGGATTGACACGTACGTGTCACCCAGCTCGGGCAGGACGGAGGACGACCAATGACCGACCCCTTCTACCTTCTCGACGGTCTGAGCAGCGAGACGGTCAACATCATCGGCTATTTGGAGGAACGGCCATTGGAGCGGCGAAGGATCGGCAGCGCCGACGAGCGCCGACGCTGGGCTGTCCGCGATTTCCGCACGGTCGTAGCGGACGCGGTGCACGGCGAGCAGGGTCGACGAATGACGCTCGAAGAAGCCGATCAGGCGCTCCGCAACATCGAGACGCGAGAGCGCGTCTGGCAGTACTTGGAGAGCCGTCCGTAAGCACCTGATATCCGAATCTCGGACCCGTAGGGGTCGAGACCGGGCATCATGATGCAATGAGCCTTGAGTTTGCACCGGGGGAGTCATTCTCTGGAGTCGTCGCCTCCGAAGACAAGGGCGAGCTTGTGCAGGCACCGGCGACCTTGACTTTTGACGCCGAGCTGGGCGCAACCTTCGAGGTCAGCTATCCCGATACCGGATGGTTAGACGACGAACCGAACGCACCGCGGTGGGTTCACCAGGGCGGGAAGTACCCGACCCAGGCTGTATTTCAAACCAACTCCGGCAATGTCACGCTCGCCGGCATCCACAAGATTTCACACAGCTCGAATGGCGAAGTCGTGACCGCGAGAATGCGCAGCGACGAGGCAGTGTTTGCCACTACTCGGCGCGGCGTCGAGGATCCGCTGATGTACGACGAGCTGGCCAGCGAGATAGACGGCCTGGATCGCTGGTGGGGCACACCTTCATCGATAAGCCGAGAGGTCGAATACGACGACCGGGGATTCACTAAAGGGATGGGCGTCTCAACCACCGAAGTACCGGAGGTTACCTGGCAGCAGGGGGATGCCGTCATGAGACTCAAAATGGGGTGGCGATCGTCGACGACGAACCACAACCACTCGTGGTCCCTAGAAGACAATGCTCAACTCGTGAGTGCGTTTCCCGAGCCCAGGGATGCCGCCGCGCACCTAGCTGAACACCGCAAGGTGCGAGAACTGCTGGTGCTCATGTTCGGAGCACCGGTCAGCTTCCGTCGACACGAGGTTAGAAGCCTCCACTACCTGCCGGGCACCATTCCCGGGGAGAAGCCGGAGATATTTGCGCCGCCAGTGAGTTTCATCTCTCGAAGCACACTCCGAGAGCTTTCTGCGCCCGTACCCGCTGAGCGTCGGCTGTTCTGGCCGGTGCTCAGACTTCCGCAGATTGGTCCCGAAGGGATCACACGCTGGGCGCAAGTGTGGGACGACGCGGCGTTCTCTCGGATGATCGAGCCGGTCGTTACCACGTTGATGCGACCTAAGCCGTTCTACGACGACATGGTTCTCGCCACTGGCCGGTTTCTCGATGCGTGGGGAAAGACCGCTGAAAGGGTCGAAGGTGAGCGGGCAGTGTCCCCGGACTCCAAAGGCCACACGTTCGCAATCTCCGTATACCGCGCCCTCAGACTGACCGACGCCGATTGGAGCTTCCTAGCGGACGCACCCGAGGGGTTGGCACGCGCAATCAGCCGGACCTACACATCCGTGAAGCATGCCGAGAACGAGCCACCGGACCCGGTCCAGCTTCAAGCGCTCGTACCCGCGATGCTGGCAATTGTTCGGATGGTCGCGGCGCGAAAAGTCGATCAGGACGGTGCCGCAGTGCGAGAGTGGGGCCACTCGTGGGGGCTTCGTGACTCCGTACCTGACTTCGAGCGTCTTAGCTACCGCGTGGACGCGGAAGGCGTCTTTACGACCACCGAAAGGGACTCAGGAAACGATCAGTAGATGCACAAACTGTCATAAGGTCTCCTTATCGGCAGTCGACCTATGATGCGAACGGCCGGATTCTTCAAAGACACAGGCCTGCGAACGTGTGTAGCCGTCAGAGCTGCGGCCAAAGCCTTCGGCCCCTCGGAACTCCAGAGCCGACACCCACCCCTGAGTGGTGGATTCTTAGCGATTCATTTGGTTGGTTCTCGTAGCCTTTCGAGGATGAGCTCCATCCCCGAGACCGCGTCCTTCTTCGCGGCGCCACCCGACCCAGGCATCAGGATGGCGGCGCTTCCGCACCCTCGACACTGGATCCTTTTGCCGGCCTTGGGTGCCGTGGTTGTGCTGCTTCTAGGGTTGCTGGCTCGCTTCGTTCCTGGGATCGCCGCTGCTGAAGTTGATGTTGACATTTGGCTGACCTACCATCAAAGCGGTTTCCCCAGCGGCATCGCGCTCGTGATCGAGACACTCTTCTCTCCCGCAGGCTGCGTGGCGATACTGGCGATCTCGTTGGTTTTGCTGCTCGTCGTGCGACGCTCCCCGGTGAACGCCTTCGCCTTCACCTCTGTTGCCGCCTTCGGCTACCTCACTTGTGAGGTGTTCAAGGCGGCCGTCTCGATGCCGCGCCCGAATGGCCACCTGATGTTGCACCCGCTGCTGGCCGAGACCGGACATGACAGTTTCCCCAGCGGCCACACCACCTTCGCTGTGTCGTACGCGATCGCGGCTGTCCTGCTCTCCCGCCACACGCGCTGGTTCACCCTGACCGTGGTGCTCGGGTCGCTGTTCGCGCTGGTGGTCGCCGTCTCGCGGATGTATGTCGGAGCCCACTATCTCACCGACGTTTTGGGTTCGGCGCTGGTGGCCGCTGTGGCGATCTCGTTCTATTGCGGCCTTTGGTCCCGGTTTGGGCTGACCGTCCTGCGCTGGTTGCCGTTCCTGCGGCGGATCGGCCCGGTGCCGGCCCGATCACTTGTTGCTGGGGCGTCCGGCAGCAGGGCCACGCGAACTGACGCATCGGCTTCAACGTGATCTTCGTTCACGTGGGAATGCGGAGGATCCGATGAGTTCTGGGCAAGCCAAGACACGTCGAGCGGTTGCGGCGGCGTTCTGGTTCGGGATTCCGGCCCTGGTGATCGTGGCTGTGCTGGTCGCGGGGTGGCTGATCGCCGCGTCACCGGGCGTGACCCGGTGGGACCTCTCCGTGTTGCACAGCTTGGAGTCTGTGCAAAGCCCGATCCTCGTTGCACTGTCTCTCGGGCTGACCTGGTTGTTTTCGCCACTGGTTGC
The DNA here is from genome assembly GCF_051161895.1 of Leifsonia araucanica. NCBI lineage: Bacteria > Bacillati > Actinomycetota > Actinomycetes > Micrococcales > Microbacteriaceae > Leifsonia > Leifsonia araucanica. The sequence goes on along the minus strand of NZ_JBMBTW010000003.1, from coordinate 5,242 downwards.
GGCCGTGGTGATCGGGGCTGCTGCGGTGGCGACGGGAGTAGCTCGAAGGTCTGTGTGGCCGGCGCTGCGGCTGGCAATCTTGGTGATCGTCCCGTGGCTTGGCAGCAGCTTGATCAAGGCGCTGGTTCAGCGACCGCGTCCGTTCAGCACTAATCTCCCGCATCATCTGCTCACAGCGACGGGGTATAGCTATCCGAGCGGGCACACGGCTCTGGCCACCGCCTTTTGCCTGGCCCTGCTCGTGATTTGGGGGCGCGGGAGGCTGCGAGCGGCCTTGGTTGTCGTCGCCATCAGTGTTCCGCTGCTGACGGCGTTCGCCCGGATGTATGTCGGCGTGCACAACTTGACTGACGTCCTGGCCAGCCTGCTGTACGCGACGGCTGCGGTCGTCCTCGCGGACCGGATTATGCGTGCGGTAGGCCCCCAGCGTTTTGCGGCGTCAGAGGATGTCAGGGGCTCCGTCGGCCTCATCGCGCGCGTCCGCTAGATCTGATGCTCTGACGAGCATCAAGACGACGGCGACGATCGCCGCGACCGCTGCGAGCAGAATGACGAGGATTCGCACTCGACCAGTGTGCAGGTGAAGGTCTCAGAAGCTTCTAAGGCATTCCGGAATCGACCGCTTGGAACTTTCTTAGGGCCGCCGGGCTTGACTGGCGTTGGCTACTGATTCGGAAGGACGGTGCCGCCTTGTCTGTCACAGTGACGCGGCCGTTGCCGGAGAGGCGTGTTCTTCGCCGTGACTCCGCCGCCCTGCTCGCGCTATTGCTCGGCGCGCTCGCATCCGTCAGCTCCATGCTCGGATCATGGATTCCGTCGCTGTGGGGCGACGAAGTGACCAGTGTGATGTCGGCTCAACGCCCAGTGGGGTCGCTGTTGCTCATGCTCGGGCACGTGGACGCGGTACACGGGACTTACTATTTGGGATTGCATGCGTGGGGCGCCGCGTTCGGGTTCAGCCCGTTCATTGTGCGCCTCCCGAGTGCCCTGGCGGTCGGGGTTGCGACCGCCGCGGTCGTGCTCCTCACTGATCGATTGCGATCCCGTCGTGTCGCGGTTCTCGCCGGGCTTGTCTGCGTGATCCTCCCGCGCATCACCTACATGGGCGAAGAAGCGCGGTCGTACGCATTGTCGGCCGCGGTGGTCGCCTGGCTGACGCTGATACTCATTGTCGCGCTCTCCCGTGATCACACCAGCAACCTGCTCTGGGTCCTGTACGGTGTGATGCTCGCGGTGGGCATCTTTCTCTTTCTGTACATTGCCTTGTTTGCTGTGGTGCACCTGATTGTGGTGATCGCGTCGCGGGTGTCACGGCGCACGGTCCTTGGATGGGTGATTGCAACTGTGGGGGGTCTTGCCGCGGCGTCGCCATTGGTGGTTGTGGCGATTATGGAGCGCGCCCAGATCTCGTATTTGGGCGTGACACAGCAGCTCTCGCCATCCACGTTGTACAGCGGGCTGTGGTTTGGCGGTTGGATGTTCGCCGCGGTTGCGTGGCTGATGATCGGCGTCGCCGTCTGGGGCGAGGCGAGACGCCGCGTGCAGATCTCGCAGGCGGTCGGCGGAGGGGTCCTGTTCTTGTCGGGACGGCGCATACCGACCCTGGTCTTCCTGTCGTTGGCCTGGCTGCTCGTCCCAACCCTGCTGCTAATCGCCGTGCACGGGTTCGTGCCCGACTTCACGGCTCGCTACGTTTCGTTCTGTGCTCCGGCTGCCGCCGCCCTGATCGCATGCGGAATCGACGAGTTCCTCCGGGTTCGCCGGTGGCTCGGAGTGGCAGCAGGCCTGCTGGTGGTGCTGCTCGCAGCGCCGGTGTACGTTGCGCAACGCACTCCCTACGCCAAGAACCAGTCGGACTGGTCGCAGATCTCGGCAGCGATCGGCCACAATGCCCGGCCAGGTGACGCCGTCGTGTTCGATGAGTCGACCCGCCCTTCACGGCGCCCTCGGCTGGCGATGCACGGCTATCCGGTTGGCTTCCACGGCCTCCGGGATGTCACCGTGCGGACGCCGTTCCAGAAAGCCCTGACCTGGCACGACATTGCATACACGGTTCGGGACGCGGCAGCGCACGGACGCTTCGCGGGTGTCGATCGTGTCTGGCTGATCGAATACGCGGCGTCGCCTCATCAAGCCGATACCTACGGACAGCGCGACCTCAGCCAGCTCGGGTTCGAGCAAACTGCGGCGCCGATACACACTCACCGGGGCCTGATCGCCCTCTACGAAAGGACACCATGACCGCACATCTCGGATTGCTCGATCCGCAAGGGATCATCCAAGCCGCAGGCCCGTGGGCGCTTCTGGGGGTGTGCGCGATCGCGTTCATCGAAACCGGGCTCCTGGTCGGCTTCTTCCTCCCGGGAGACACGTTGCTCTTTTTCACCGGCGTGCTTGCCCTGACTGGCCGATTCACGGAACCGCTGTGGGTGATCATTCTGGCGGTCATCGTGGCGGCAGCGCTCGGCGACCAGGTCGGCTATGTCATCGGGCGCCGTACCGGTCCGCGCGTATTCGAACGCAAGGAGTCCGGATTCTTCAGCCGGTCAAGCGTTGATCGGACGCAGCACTTCTTCGACCGTTTCGGTGGAGCGGCCGTGATGGTGGCACGTTTCGTGCCGGTGGTGCGGACCTTCGCGCCCGTCGCCGCCGGTGTCGGAAAGATGCGCTGGCCTCTGTTCACCGTCTTCAACGTGGCCGGTGCCGCCGTCTGGGCGACCGCGGTGATCATGCTCGGCTACGGGCTCGGGCACATCCCCGGCGTCGCCGACTTCGTCTCCTCCTACCTGGATCTGATACTGATCGGCATCGTCGTGATCTCGGTCGTCCCGGTGCTGGTGCGGGTGTTCGCCCTGCGCCGTCGAGCCCGCGCGGATTCTTAGCGGTACCTGAGAGCCAGCACCCTAGCCTTCGATGCGTCCGACCCGATCGCACGAAGGAGAACACATGACCGAGCCGAACCGTCTCGCGCTTGCCGGTAACAAGGTCCCGGAGCCGACCGCGACCTTCTGGATCATCAAGGTCCTGGCCACCACCGTCGGCGAGACCGCCGCTGATCTGCTGGCCACCAACCTGCATTTGGGCACCCAGCTGACCTCGATCATCATGGCGGTGCTGTTCCTGGTTGTCCTGGTCGTGCAGTTTCGGACCACCCGGTACGTTCCGGCGATCTACTGGCTGACCGTCGTGCTGATCAGCGTCGTCGGCACCCTGATCACCGACAACCTGACGGATGGGCTCGGCGTGCCGCTGGCGGTGTCGACCGCCGTCTTCGCGGTCGCACTCATCGCGACCTTCGCCGTCTGGTACGCCGTCGAGCGGACGCTGTCGATCCACGAGATCGTGACCCGTCGACGTGAGACGTTCTACTGGCTGGCGATCCTTTTCACCTTCGCGCTCGGCACCGCTGCGGGCGACTTCCTGGCCGAGCAGCTGAACCTGGGCTACTTGGCGTCGGTCGCAGTGTTCGCCGGTGCGATCGCCGTCGTCGCGGTGGCGCACTTCGTGTTCCGCCTCGGAGCCATCATCTCCTTCTGGATCGCGTATGTGCTCACGCGACCGCTGGGTGCATCCCTCGGGGACTTCCTCGCCCAGCCCACGAGCGACGGCGGCCTGGGACTGGGCACCATCGTCACGAGCGTTCTGTTCCTCCTCGCCATCCTGGCGCTCGTCGTCTTCCTGACCGTGTCGCGACGGGATCGCACCGCTGTTCGGGAGTCGTCGATAGCGTCGCGGGAGCCCAGCCTCGACCTCTGAGCCCGCGGACGGCGTTTCGGGATGCGGGTCCCTCCGGCTCAGGCGGAGGGGACCCGCATTTCGATGCTCGTGCCGGCTGAGCCGGTGGACGCGACAGTGACGGTGCCGCCGTACCGCACGGCGATCTCGCGAACGAGTGCCAGCCCGATTCCGAAGCCCGCGCGTGTATGACCGGTCGACGTCGATTCGCTGCGGGCGAACCGGTCGAAGATCCGGGCCGGTTCGATTCCGGTGATTCCCGCGCCCTCGTCGGTGACCGTGAGCACGGCATCCTTTCCGTCGCGCCGAACGGCGACGGTCGCGCTGGACCCGCTGGGCGAGTGAGCGAGCGCGTTGTCGATGAGAGCGATGGCGCACCGCTGGATGCTGGTCGGCGGGACGGTCGTCGACACATCGTCACGCTTCTCGAAGCGCAGCGCTGTGTCGTTGTCGCGCGCGAGGACCTGCAGTGACTGAACGGCCTTCTCGACCGGCTCCCAGAACGGGGACGGATCGAAGGGTGCTTCCCGCTCCGGTCCCGCTGCTAGCAAGAGGTCGTTGACCACATCGATCAGGGTCCTGGTGTCTTTGCGGAGTTCCGCGATCGATGCCGCGGAAGGGTCCTCCCGCGCCAAGCCCCGCTGAAGGACCTGCAGGCGGGCGTCGAGCACCGCGAGCGGTGTGCGCAGCTCGTGGCTCGCGTCGGCGATGAAATTACGCTGCAGCTCCAGTGCTTCGCCGAGGGGACGGACGGCCCGGCGCGTGAGGAGGATGCTGAGAACTCCGGCGATCAGGATGGCCAGAACCCCGACGACGGCGAAGGCGATCAGGGCGGCCGTCGTGTCGACGTAGATCTTGTGCTCGCCGGGCTGCGGGGGTTCATTCACTTCGGCGGGACGCAGTTGGTCGAGGACGAAGAAGAACGCCACACCGATCGCGGCGACGACGAGGGCGCCGGAGGCGATGGTGATCTGCAATGCCACCGCGCGCGATGCCCGCCGCACTTCGAACGGATCGGTGGTGTCGTTGCCTTTTCTCACGGCTGGCCCAATCGGTAGCCCGCGCCCCGCACGGTCGACACGATAAGCGGATCGGTCTTGCGGCGCAGGTAGTGCACGTAGGTGTCCACGGTTCCCGGCTGCTCGTCGGACTCGAACACCGCGTCCAGGATCTGGCGGCGCGAGAACGTGCGCAGCGGGTTCTCGGCCAGCAGCCGGAGCAGTGCGTTCTCGCGGTCGGTGAGCAGGATGCGTCCCTCGTACGGCGAATACACGGCCCGGCTCTCGGGAAGGAATCGCCACTCGCCGATCGGCAGCTCCCTGCCTTCGCCGGTGAACGTGCGGGTGAGCGCGCGCAGCCGTGCGAGCAGTTCGTCGAACTCGAAGGGCTTGACCAGGTAGTCGTTCGCTCCCGCATCCAAGCCATCGACTTTGTCCCGGAGGCTGCCGAGCGCGGTCAGCATCAGGATGGGCGCCACAACCCCGCGGCCGCGCAACGTGCTCACGAG